>DASVBS010000001.1 GCA_036375715.1 Longimicrobiaceae bacterium
CCGTCGCTCCTGGGATCGACGGCTTTGCTACCCCTACCTCCTCTGCCGCCGCTGCGCCCAGCGCGTCGACCGCTCCGGCAGACCCGTAAACTGAAAGCGCTTCGCCTAATATCGCACAATGAAGCGCCCGCGAAATCCCTGGCGGACGCGGAAGCATTGCGGTGCGTTGCGGTGTGCAGCGAGGGCCGGAGGGTCGAGCGCCTCTGCGGGCTGGCATGGAGGCAAAAACGGGGCGGCCAGCAAGGCCGCCCCGCACGCACCAACCTCTCCCCGCCAGCTTCACCCCTTCCCGCCGTACGAGTAGTAGTAGTAACCGCCGTACGAGGGCACCTTGGCGTCCGGGTCGTTGAGCACGGCTCCGAGCACGCGTGCGCCGACGGTGCGGAGCTGCTGCAGCGCCTGCTGGGCGGCGCCGCGATCGGTGTGGCCGGCGCGGATCACCAGGATCACCCCGTCGGCCAGGCGGCCCAGCACGGAGGCATCGGCGGCGGCGAGGAGCGGCGGGGTGTCCATCAGGATCAGGTCGAACCCCTCACCCAACTGCTCCACCACCTCGCGCATCCGCGGTCCACCCAGCAGCTCGGAGGGGTTGGGGGGGAGCGCCCCCGCCGGCAGGACGTGCAGGTTCTCCACCTGCGTGGGCCGGATCACCTCCTCCATCTGGGCGAAGCCCAGCACGAGGTGGGTGAGGCCGGGCTCGCGCGGGATCCCGAAGACGTTGTGCAGCCTCGCCTTGCGCAGGTCGCAATCGATCAGCAGCACCCTCATCCCCTGCTGGGCGAAGGTGACCGCCAGGTTCGCCGCGGTGGTCGTCTTGCCCTCCGCCGGGGCCGAGCTGGTGACGACCAGCTTGCGGATGCTCTGGATCGCCTGCGAGAAGATCAGGTTGGTGCGCAGGGTCCGGTACGCCTCGGAGCCGGGGTTGCGGAAGTCCGTCACGGTGACCAGCTCGCGCAATCCAGCAGCGCCATTGCGGTATTCGCCCACTTCACCATCGGGTCCCTTCCCGTTCCGGGAGCCGTGCCCGTCGGAGCCGCCGTTCCCGCCGAGCAGCCCCGCGGGCAACCAGAGCCGTGGTCCGGAGCTGGTCGAGCCCGCGAACTGCGGGATCACCGCCAGCCCCGGCACGCGCAGCACCGACTCCAACTCCTCGCGGCGCTGGATGGCGGTGTTGAGGTGCTCCTTCAGGAAGGCGGCGCCGCTGCCCAGCATGAGCCCGAGGATCAGCCCGAGGGCGAGCTTGAGAGGTCGCCCGCTACCGATGGGCTCGGTGGGGGCGACCGCCAGGTCGATGATCTCCACCTGCCCGGCCTCCACCGCCTCCGCGATGCGGGCCCGCTGGTACTCCTCCCGCAGCTGGTCGGCGACCTTGCCGATCGCCTCCACCCGCTGCAGCAGCCGCACCTCTTCCGCGCCACTGACCGGGAGCGACTGCAGCTCGGCGAGGTTGCGCGCCTTGAGGTCGTCCAGCGCGGCGATGCGCGCGTCCAGCGTCTGCACGTGGCTTGAAACCGCGTCGATCAGCCGGTCCCGGATCGAGCCGATCATCAGCCGCACGCGCTGCACGTCGGGGTTGGTCTCGGCCTTCGACCAGGCGCCGCTGGTGAGCGAATCACGCTCGGCCTCCAACCGGACGAGCTGGTTGAACAGCCCCGCGATGACCGGATTCTCCGCGATCTCCGGGCTGGCGACGAGCGAGCCGAGACGTCCGCCGGAACTCTCTCCGTCCGAGAGGGCGGCGAGCAGCGATCCGAGCACCTGTCGGTCCGCGGTCAGCTCCTCCCGGCGCATGTCCAGGTTCATCAGCCCGACCTGCTGCGCGGCGAGCTTCTCCTGCGAGCTCGCGACCCCTTCGCGCTGCTGGAAGTTGGTGAGCGCGACCTGGGCCAGGGTGAGCGCGGAGTCGGTCTGGGCGAGCTGCTCCTCGAGGAACTCGCGCCGCCGCCGCGCCTGCTGCTGCGAGGTGCGGGCGCTCTGGGCCTGGAAGACCTCCACCGCCGTGTTGGCGATCCGCTGCGCCCAGCGCGGGTCGGTCGCGGTATAGGAGACGTCGATGACGTCAGTCCCCTCGCGGATGATGGCGTTGAGGTTCTCGAGGAAGCGCTCGATCCCTTCCGCACGGGTGAGGACCTCGAGCTCCGCCTCGTCCGTCTCGGGCCGCTGGGGCACGGTGAACTGAACCCCTGAGAGGAGGACCGGATCGCCGTACGTGGCGACGACCTCCCCCCGCTGGCCTCGCACCCGCACCCGCGCCTCCTCGAAGATCAGGCGCAGTGTGTCCGTGGTGGTCGGCTCCGCGATCCGGATCTCCTCCAGGCTGCCCACTGAAAAATCCGGCGTGCTGGAGACGAGGCGAACCCCCGTGCGCTCGACCACCTCCTCCGCGACCCCACGGCTGCGCAGCACCTGGATCTGCGAGAGGATCGGATCCACCGTCTTGCCGATCACCATCGCTTCCATGGCGTCGGCGGTGGAGATCCCGCCGGTCATTGCCCGCATCTCGTCCTTGAGCCGAAGCACCGCCGTCGCACGGTACTGCGGCGCCTGCCGCAAGACGATGAAGGCGGTCACCGCCAGGCAGGCCGCCGCGATTCCCAGCACCAGCACCAGGTGGCGCCGCAGCACAGCTAGAAGCTCCCGGAGATCGATCATCTCCTCCTCCGGCTCCTGCGGCGAGTAGCCGGTAGCGGCCGGGGGTGGATTGCGGGGGCCGAGTGGCTGCGGCGCGTACGGAGTCAGATCGGACATCCTGAAAAAGATTGAGTCCTAGCGCGTGAGGACGGCGATCAGCGACACGATCGCCGCGGTGATGCTCCCCGCGGGTGCGATGTAGTCGCGAAAGATCGAGATGCGACGGTCGACGTAGATCTGGTCACCGGAGCGGATCGGCGTCTGCGCGAGCCCCGCCTCCGGGCTGGTCATGTCGATCAGGATCATCTGCCCGTCGCGGAAGAGCCGCACGCGCTCCAGCACGCCCCGCTCGGAGGCCCCTCCCGCGATCGCCACCGCCTCCGCGATGGTGGTGGAGGGCGGAAGGCGATAGAGGCTCGGCTGCCGCACCTCTCCCCCGACCGAGACCCGGAGCAGCGGCTGCACGAAGAACTGGGGATTGGTGGCCAGGCTGGCGAGTCGCTCGCGGATCCTCGCCTCGACCTCGGGTAGCGGGAGCCCAGCGACGCGCAGATCTCTCAGCAAGGGGTGGCCGATCGAGCCGTCTTCCGCGATCGGAAATTCCCCGCTCAGATCCTCCTGACGCCAGACCGTGAGCCGAATCGCATCGCCGGCCTGGAGAACGCGCGCTTCGCTGTTTCCCGACTGCGC
>DASVBS010000002.1 GCA_036375715.1 Longimicrobiaceae bacterium
GCGTGGGAGGTGCCCCGTGACGCCGCTGAAGCCCATGCGCATGGTCGCGCCCGAGCTCCAGGCGCACGTGGTCCCGATTGCCGAGGAGCAGACCGAGTTCATGACGGTCTACGGGGCGCTCGTGCGCCACCCCGCCTACGCGGCGCAGGCGGGAAGGAGGGTGCCGGGAATGGCTGAGACCACATGCACGCTCCATCACCGCGGCTGCGCGTGCCGCGAGGCCGCGTGGGCCGACGTCGCGCGGCAGCTCGAGGAAGCGCGGGGCGAGATCGCGCGCCTGACGCAGTGGGTGCACGACCTCCAATCGGGCATGTGGATCAACTGCGTGTACTGCGGGCACCGATACGGCCCCCGAGAGAGCACCGCGCCCACAATGCAGCAGGCGCTCTACGAGCACGTCCGGGTGTGCCCGAAACACCCGCTGGCCGCGGCGGAGAGAAAAATCACGGAACTCGAAGAGCAGCTCCGCTCCAAGAGCCTGACCGAGGTGTGGGTCGCAGCCTCGGGCACCGACTACGAGTACGGTCGCCCGGAGGACGCCTTCGCCACGGAAGCGGCAGCGCTGGCGTGGCTGCGGGCGCGGCGTGAAGAGGTGATCGAGAAGCAGGTCCGGTGGATCGACGATCCGGAGGAAGCCGCTCGGTTCCGGGAGTCGTTCCCTGAAATCGTCTCCGAGGATGGCGCCCACCGGCTCCGGAATATCGATGAATGGTGGTCGGTTGTGCGCCACCCGTTGGCTGACCTCGTCCCCAACGGACACGAGGCGGCACGATGAGCAGCGGTCAGAAGATCCCCTTTGCGGACGCCTACCGGCTGGCCGAGAGGATCGCCGGCGAGCTGCGGCCGCTGTGCCGGCGGGTCAAAGCGGTCGGCTCGCTCAGGAGGCGACGGCCCTACGTGCGCGATCTCGAATTTCTGCTCGAGCCGGAGACCTCCGGGGACCTCTTCGGCGGGGAGCAGGCGTTGATCGAGCCGGTCCGCAACTGCGCCGCTCGTCTGGGGACGCTCACCAAGGACGGCCATCGCTACGTCCAGTTCACGACCAATGAGGTGGCCGTCGACCTGTTCCTCTGCTACCCGCCGGCCGAGTGGGGCAGCCTGCTCGCGATCCGGACGGGGCCGGCCACCCTCGGGCACCTGGCGATGCTCCAGTTCCAGCAGCGGGGGCTAATCCACTCGGGTGGAGGGCTCTACCGCGGACACGTCAGCCCATCCACGAAGATCCCGGTACCGGATGAGGAAACGTTCTTCCGTCTGGCCGGCCTGCCGTGTCTGCCGCCGCACAAGCGTGACCGCCGCGAGGCACACACCCCGATTAGGGAGGCAGCATGCACGATCTGAGCGGCAGCACCGCGGTGCACCCGGAGCGCGGCGACTGGATCCGCACGTACACGGGCGGGCGGTTCTACCTCACGACACCGGCGCCCGAGGACGTGCGGATCGAGGACATCGCCCACGCGCTCTCGCAGATCTGCCGGTTCACCGGCCACACGCGCCGGTTCTATTCCGTCGCGGAACACTGCGTCCACGTGAGCAAGCTCGTCGAACCGCGGCACGCGCTCTGGGGCCTCCTCCACGACGCGGCCGAGGCGTACATCGGCGATGTCGCCCGGCCGCTCAAACACGCCTACGGCATGGACGGCTATCGCCGCATCGAGATCCTGGTCGAGGCGGCGGTTCTTGATGCTTTCCACATCCCACTGACTCCCATGATGGAGTGGGACGTCAAGCAGGCGGACCTACACATGCTCTGCGTCGAGGCGCGAGATCTCCTCGGGATCACCGATTTCGAGGCCGCTTGCTGGCGATACTGGACGGAGCCGAACCCCAAGCTGCGCGCGGTCGGCTGGGGACCGCAAGCCGCGAAAGACGAGTTCCTCGCGCGATTCAAGGAGCTGACATCATGACCAGGACCGCGTCGATCTCGAGCGCATTCCCCGAGCGCCGGGAGCGGCAGGACAAGCGCCCGTGGACCACGTGCGGATTAACAATCGTGGTTGTGGTCGCACTCGCGATCTCGGCCATGGGGATCGCGTGGATCGCGTGGGCAATCCACAAGCTCTTCCACTTCGCAGGGTGAGGAGGGAGGATGTCTACGATCCTAGAGGACCCGGTCGCCCGGGAGATCGTCGCGCTCGCCGAGCACCAGGAGCGCCGACGCAAGGCCGTCCGGATCGCGCTCGAGGCCGCCGCTATGTCCGACGACGAGTTCGCGCGCTAGTATGCGCGTCACTGGCGTGAGCTGCGCGCACCGATCGGCTCTGCTCGCACGGCCGAGCAGCTCGCATACGCGCACGCCATGCGGTGGGCGAAAGACTTCGCGCGGCTACGCAGTTGGATCCTCCGAGATCTCGCGCACGAGGCACTGAAGCCGTGAGCGGCCAGGGGCAGATCCGGCGAGTGGAGTTGCTCCGGTTCCGTCGCGCTGTTGCGCTGGTGGAGGCGAACGAATTCAACCCGCCCGTACTTAAAATACTGATCGCTATTGCGCACTCCGGCCACCCAGCGGTAAATTGGCATCGCTCGTGTAGATCAACTCAACCCCGGAGTCGTGCGATGCCGCAGCAGCGAGCAGTACAGCAAGCCCTGCGCTTCTTGGTGGGCAAGGATTTGCGGGACGAATTTGTGGCAAGGGCGGATGATGCCTATGCCGCATGCCGGAAGGCGTACAAGCCCCATGATGGTTGGGACCGACTTCTCTTCGGATTTGCGATCTGGAGGTACCTGGAAAAACGGCTGCGGACGCTGATTGATGAGGATGGTGAGAGATTGCAGGTCCGACAAGCCAAGTTTCCAAACGTGTTCTGGTTGGAGGTGAACGGGATCATCATCGCACCGTATCGCCTCCCGTGGCAGGGAGAAGAGGACCTGGAGCATGCCTTCCCGTACAACAGAACGGGGGCAGGGCATTTGACTCGCTTGAACTCGGCTTATTCACGGGCGCGTGCTGAAGTTCCTGAAATTGCCGAGTGACCGGTTCACGCGCCAGGTCGCGGTCGCAGCACCGTCGGCGGCGACACGGCCCCCTTTCCCCCCGAGGGTGGGAGGGTGGGTGTGGGTTTCAG
>DASVBS010000003.1 GCA_036375715.1 Longimicrobiaceae bacterium
ACGTTGCCGGTGATGGCGACCATCGGGACGCTGTCCATCATGGCGGTGGCGAGGCCGGTGACCAGGTTGATGGCGCCCGGTCCGCTGGTGGCGATGGCCACGCCGACGCCTCCGGTGGCGCGGCTGAAGCCGTCGGCAGCGTGCGCGCCGCCCTGCTCGTGCCGGACCAGGATGTGGCGCAGCGGGAACTCGCGCAGCACGTCGTAGATCGGGAGGACGGTGCCGCCGGGGTAGCCGAAGACGGTGGTGACCCCCTCGCGCACCAGCGCCTCGCATACCGCGCGCGCACCGATGCGCGGAGCCACGCTCCGCGACGCTGGGTGCGACGCATCGGCTGCGGGAAGGTGGAGGGCTGTCATGTGCGTGGAATTCCTCTCTGATACGAGAAATCCCGCCCGGCCTTTCGGCTGGCGGGATTCGGGTTCGCTGCGTGCGGTCTGCCTGTCGGGCTAGTCCTCGGCGCTTCCTCCATCCCGCCATCCAAGGAGAATGACGAGTCGAAGAATCGAGACTACGAGGAGCATGCCGAGGAGCCCGACGCTGGTCGGGCGCACGATCGGCTGGGCGGCGCTCATGCCGCGCTCCTGTGACATGGGGAGGACCCTAACAGGGCTGTCAAGCGGGGCCCCTCTTGGCGACGTTCTCCGATGTATCGGCCAGGTCTCGCCAGGGCGCCGTGCCAGGTTCGTTTGGACCGATAGGCCGGTCCCCACTGCGCCCGCGCCGGCACCCGAGGGCCCCGGCCAGGCTCATCCCGGACCGATTCATCGGACAGACCGCGCCTGGAACTGGTGCGGGCCAGATCAGACCGATGGATCGGATGACCGCGCCCGGAGCCGATCGCGCAGGTTCGCGCTCATCCGGGCACCGGTCGTGACCGCGCCTTCAGAAGCCGATGACACGAGGGCGGCGTACTTCGCCAGCACGCCGCTCGTGTAGCGCGGCTCCGGCGGTGACCAGGCCGCCCGGCGCCGTTCCAGCTCCTCAGCGTCGACCACCAGGTCCAGGCGCCGAGCGTCCACGTCGATCACCACCTCGTCGTCCTCCTCGACCAGCGCGATCGGCCCGCCCAAAGCGGCCTCGGGCGCCACGTGGCCGATCATCAGCCCGTGCGTCCCACCGCTGAACCGCCCGTCGGTGAGCAGCGCGACGTCACCGCCCAGGCCCTCGCCGACCAGCGCGGCGGTGACGGACAGCATCTCCTGCATGCCGGGCCCGCCAACCGGTCCTTCGTATCGGATGACGACGACGTCGCCCGGACCGATGCGTTGCGCGCGCACGGCGTCGTAGCACGCGGCCTCGGAGTCGAAGACCCGCGCCGGCCCGCGGAACTGGCGCATCTCGTGACCGGCCAGCTTGATCACGCAGCCGTCGGGAGCCAGCGACCCGCGCAGGATGGCCAGGCCGCCGCTGGGCTTGATGGGATGCTCGATGGACACCACGACCTCCTGGCCGGGCGTCTCGACGGCCGCATCGGCGACTTCGGCGAGCGTGCGCCCATCCACGTTCCGCGTCGAACCGTCGATCAGGTCGCGCTTCAGCAGCTCCCGCGCCACCAGCCCGACGCCGCCCGCCTCGTGGATGTCGAGCGCGGTGAAGCGCCCTCCGGGCATCATGTTGGCGACGATCGGCGTCCGCCCGGCGATGCGGTCGAAGTCCTCCAGCTCGAGCGGGATGCCGAGCTCGTGCGCGATCGCCAGCAGGTGCAGCACGCCGTTCGTCGAGCCGCCGGTCGCCGCCACCGAGGCAACGGCGTTGTCGATCGCCGCGCGGGTCATGATCGACGACGGGCGGATGCCGCCGTTGACGAGCTCCATGGCCAGCTCGCCGGCGCGGAAGGCCGCATCCAGCTTGGCGGGATCGGTTGCCGGGATGCTGTTGAGCCCACCGGGCGAGATGCCGAGGAACTCGAGCGCGGTGCTCATCGTGTTGGCCGTGAACTGGCCGCCGCACGCACCCGGACCGGGGCACGACAGATCCTCGATCTCGCGCAGCTCCTCGAGCGAGATCTTGCCGGCGCGGTACGCGCCGATGGCCTCGAAGACGGTCACGACCGTCGCGTCGCGCTTCCCGCGCAGGACGCCGGGGTTGATCGTGCCGTTGTAGAGGGCGAGCCCCGGCAGATCCAGGCGGGCCAGCGCCATCGTGGCGCCGGGCAGCGTCTTGTCGCAGCCGACCAGGCACACGAGGCCGTCGAAGAGGTGCCCGCGCGCGACGAGCTCGATCGAGTCGGCGATGACCTCGCGCGAGACGAGCGAGGCCTTCATGCCCTCGGTGCCCATGCTGACACCGTCGCTGACGGCGATGGTGTTGAACTCCATCGGCGTGCCGCCCGCGGCCCGGATCCCCTCCTTGACGCGCACCGCCAGCTCGCGCTGGTTGTAGTTGCACGGCATGGTCTCGATCCAGGTCGTCCCCACGCCGATGATCGGCTTCGCCAGATCCTCGTCGGTGAAGCCGATGGCCTTGAGCATGGCTCGCGCTGCCGCGCGGTCGGGTCCGTCGAGCAGGACGCGCGAGTGCTCGCGCGGGTCGTGGGGGATGGTGTCCTGCGCCATCAGGCCGCCGTCGCGTGAATCGGCGATATCGTCTCAGCCCACGCGTCGAGCGGCTCGTGCCGCCCTCGCAGCTGAAGGTGGCGGGCGACCAGCTGGGTGGTGGCCACCCCGGCGGCCGCTGCCGTTTCGGCGCTCATGAGCAGCTCGCCGCCGGCCGCTTCCGATCCCAGCCGGCTGGCCGTGTTGACTGCATCGCCGAGCGCGGTGAAGTCGAGGACGTCGTTGACGCCGCCGACGAACCCCACCCACGCCGTGCCGGTGTGAACGCCGACGCCGACTGGAACCTCCACGTTGCGCAGGATGCTCCTGCCGGCTTCCACCGCCGCGCTGGCATGGTCGCCGCCGGCGAAGCCCGGAATGAAGAGGGCCATGATCCCGTCGCCGAGGAGCTTCTCGACCAGGCCGCCGGGACCGCGAATGGCGTTGCTCGCCGTGCGCACGTACCGTCCGACCGCATCCGAGTACGCCGCGGCGGACATCGCCTCGGCCATGGCGGTCGACCCGCGAATGTCGGCGAAGAGTGCGCTGATCTCGAGCTCGGCGCCACCGGGATGCTTCGCGGCCTGCCGGAAGCAGTTGTTGCAGAGCTGCGGGTTGCGCGGATAGCGTCCGAAGCCGAGGAACTGCACGATCGCGCCCCCCAGCCCTGCGTACGGCGACAGGCAGAGCTTGCATCGCGGGTCGGCCGGCACGTGTCGGAAGAATCCCCGCATCCGCGCGAGCGACGGATGAACGCCGAGCAGCAGGTCACGCCACTCCGCGTTCGTCTCTGCTGCGGGCTCGGGGGACTGCTCGGTGTTCATGCCCGTAGCGTAGCGCGCTGGGACAGGCCCTTGACGCGTCGGCTAGGGTCGCAGGCACCGATGAGTACTCCGGACCCCGAACGCCCACGCCCGCGAACGATCGTCGAGAAGATCTGGGACGACCACGTCGTGGTGCGGGGCGCCGATGGTGCGCCCGACGTCCTGGGCGTGGACCTTCACCTCGTTCACGAGGTCACGAGCCCGCAGGCGTTCGATGGGCTCCGCGACCGCGGGCTGCGCGTGCGCCGTCCCGGCCAGACCGTGGCGACTGTCGACCATTCGATCCCGACCACCGACCGCAGCCTGCCGATCGTCGACGAGATCGCGGCGCGGCAGGTCAGCCGGCTGGAGGAGAACTGCCGCGAGTTCGGCATCCCGCTCCACGGCATCGGGTCGCCCCACCAGGGGATCGTCCACGTCATCGGTCCCGAGCTGGGCCTGACCCAGCCGGGCATGACCATCGTGTGCGGCGACTCGCACACCGCCACGCACGGAGCGTTCGGCGCCCTGGCATTCGGCATCGGCACGACCGAGGTCGAGCACGTCCTGGCGACCCAGACCCTGCTCCAGCGACGGCCGAAGTCGTTCGAGGTGCGGGTCGACGGCTCGCTGCACTCCGGCGTGTCGGCGAAGGACATCATCCTGTCGCTGTTGTCGCGGATCGGCATCGGCGGCGGAACGGGCCACGTGTTCGAGTACGCCGGATCGGCCATCCGCGCGCTGGGCATGGAGGGCCGGATGACGATCTGCAACATGAGCATCGAGGGTGGCGCGCGCGCCGGGCTGGTCGCGCCCGACGAGACGACCTTCGAGTACGTCGCCGGCCGCCCGCATGCTCCTTCGGGGGCCGACTGGGATGCCGCCCTTGACCGATGGCGCCACCTGCCCTCCGACGAGGGCGCCACGCATGACCGAAGCATCAGCTTCGACGCCTCCGAGCTCACGCCGATGGTGACCTACGGCACCAACCCCGGCATGGGCTTCCCGATCACGTCGCGCATACCGGATCCCGACGGACTGGCCGATGCGACCCAGCGAGACTCGCTGCGCGCCGCGCTTGCCTACATGGCCCTCAATCCAGGCGAGCCGATCCTGGGCCGGCCGATCGACGTCGTCTTCGTGGGAAGCTGCACGAACTCGCGCATCAGCGACCTGCGTGAGGCCGCGAGAATGCTCCGCGGGCGACACGTGGCCGACGGCGTGCGGATGATGGTCGTCCCGGGCTCGACCGAGGTGAAGCGCCAGGCGGAGGCGGAGGGGTTGGCGTCGGTCTTCCGCGAGGCCGGAGCCGATTGGCGCGAGGCAGGCTGCTCGATGTGCATCGCCATGAACGGCGACCAGCTCGCGCCCGGCCAGTACGCGGTCTCCACCAGTAACCGGAACTTCGAGGGCCGGCAGGGCAAGGGAGGGCGCACCTTCCTGGCCAGCCCCCTCACCGCCGTCGCCTGCGCCATCAATGGCCGCGTGAGCGATGCGCGGGATCTGGTGGGAGCGCTGGTGTGAGGCGCCCTGCGGGGCGCGGTTATCGGTTATCCGATATCCGCTATCGGTTGGCGGTTATTGGTCGGGACTGGGGGCCAGTTTCTAGCGTAGCTTCGCCGTTCCGAGCCCACCGAGTAGGCAACCAGCAGTCGATATCGGATAACGGATTTCGGATAACGGATAACGGATAACGGACAACCAGATCATGGACCCATTCCAACGCATCACCTCCCGTGTCGTGCTTCTCCCGATCGAGAACATCGATACGGATCAGATCATCCCCGCCCGCTTTCTGAAGGTCACGGACAAGGCGGGGTTGGGCGACGCGCTTTTCGCGGACTGGCGCTACGACGTCGACGGGAATCCGAAGCCTGACTTCGTTCTCAACCAGCCGGAGTCGGCGGGAGCGCAGGTGCTCTTCGCAGGGGACAACTTCGGCTGTGGGTCCTCCCGCGAGCACGCCCCCTGGGCGCTCGTCGGGTTCGGGTTCAGGGCGGTGATCAGCACCTTCTTCGCCGACATCTTCAGGAGCAACGCGCTCAAGAACGGGTTGCTCCCCATCGTCGTCGACCCGGAGGTGCATCGCAGGCTGCAGGCGCAGCTGGAGGCCGATCCCGCCGCTCAGGTGGACGTCGACCTGGAGAGCCAGACGCTGACGCTCCCCGACGGCGAGAAGGTGAGCTTCCCGGTCGACCCGTTCGCCAAGCACTGCCTGCTGAACGGGGTCGATCAGCTCGGCTTCCTCCTCGGCGAGGAGGAGGCGATCCGCGCGTACGAGGCGTCGCATCCGGCGCGCGTCCACACCACCGCGGCCTGAACCGGAGCGAGCGCGTGCAAGCGACGATTACGGTTCTGCCCGGCGACGGCATCGGTCCCGAGGTAGCGTCGGAGGCAGTCCGGGTACTCCGGACCGTCGCCGAGCTGCGCGGTCATCAGTTCGAATTCCGTGAGGCGCTGCTGGGCGGGTGTGCCATCGACACCACCGGCACCGCCCTACCGGAAGAGACCACGCGCCTGTGCCAGGAATCGGACGCGGTTCTGCTGGGGGCGGTCGGTGGACCGAAGTGGGACGACCCGAACGCGCCGGTGCGGCCTGAGCAGGGACTCCTGGGGATTCGTAAGGCGCTTGGCCTTTTCGCCAATCTGCGCCCGGTGACCGTCTACCCCGAGCTGGTAGGCGCGTCGCCGCTCCGGCCCGAACTGTTGCAGGGGGTGGACCTCCTGGTGGTTCGGGAACTGACCGGGGGGATCTACTTCGGCGAGAAGAAGCGGGAGAAGCTGGAGAACGGCGAGGAACGCGCCTTCGACGGCTGCGTCTACACCACCAGCGAGATCGAGCGGGTGGTCCGAGCGGCTGCGAACTTCGCCCGCGCGCGTCGGGGGAAGCTCACCGCGGTCGACAAGGCGAACGTGCTCGAGACTTCGCGCCTCTGGCGCGCGGTCACCGGCCGGATCATGCGCGAGGAGTTCCCGGATGTCCGCTTCGAGACGATCCTCGTGGACGCCTGCGCGATGCACCTGATTCGTCGACCGGCAGACTTCGACGTCATCGTGACGGAGAACATGTTCGGCGACATCCTCACCGACGAGGCGTCGATGCTGGCCGGCTCGATGGGGCTGCTCCCCTCGGCCTCGCTCGGCGAGAAGGGCGAGGGAAGCCGGTCCCGGATGGGCCTTTACGAGCCGATTCACGGCTCCGCGCCTGACATTGCGGGCCAGGGGATCGCCAACCCGCTGGGTACGATTCTCAGCGCGGCGCTGCTTCTCCGCTACTCGCTCGGACTCGAGGAGGATGCAGCGATGGTGGAAAAAGCCGTGGCCGACGTGATCGCCTCCGGCCTGCGCACGAAGGACCTCGCGGCTGCGGGCGAGAAGTCGGTGAGCACGACCGAGATGGGAGACGCGGTGGTGGAGCGGGTCCGCGCCGCCGCGTAAGACGAGAACGGTTCCGATGATGCGGGGAGTTGGATCCTCGCGGCATTACAGGGGAACCGTGCCGGTGCATCGCTCCACTCGGGGCGACCGCATCACGATTGCCATATCGCACGAACCCAGGATGGATCATGTCTGACGAACGGACCGGAGCCCAGATCATCTGCGAAGCACTCGTGCGAGAGGGCGTCGAGGTCATCTTCGGCATTCCCGGTGGGGCGATCATGCCGTTCTACCATGCCCTGCCGGAGTACGCCGATCGGCTTCGCCACGTCCTCTGCCGCCACGAGCAGGGGGCCGGCCATGCGGCCGAGGGATATGCACGCGCCTCCGGTAAGGTCGGCGTATGCGTTGCCACCAGCGGTCCCGGCGCGACCAACCTTGTCACGCCCATCGCGGACGCGTGGATGGACAGCACTCCCCTGGTCGCGATCACCGGACAGGTGCCGTCCACCGTGCTCGGCAAGGACGCCTTTCAAGAGACCGACATCGTCGGGATTACGGTGCCGATCACCAAGCACAGCTACCTGGTGAGCGACATCAACGATCTGCCGCGCGTCTTCCAGGAGGCATTCCACATCGCCCGGACCGGTCGTCCCGGGCCGGTGCTGATCGACATCACCAAGGATGCGCAGCAGGCTCGCACCGTCCCGGACTGGAACACCGAGCTGAACCTGCCCGGCTACCGGCCCACCTACCACGGCAACCGGCGGCAGATCAAGGAAGCGGCGCGCCTCCTGACCAGCGCTGAGAAGCCGCTGATCATGGCCGGTAGCGGCGTCATCTGGAGCGGCGCCAGCGAGGAGCTGCTGGCTCTGGCAGAGCGCACAGGCGTGCCGGTGATCACCACCCTGCACGGCAAGGGCGCCTTCCCGGAGGACCACCCCCTCGCGCTGGGCATGCCCGGCATGCACGGCTGGGTGCACGTGAACCGGGCGATCCAGGAGTGCGACGTTCTGCTCAACATCGGCGCGCGCTTCGACGACCGGGTCACCGGCAAGGTGGCCACCTTTGCCCCGCACGCCCAGGTCATCCACGTCGACATCGACCCGGCGGAGATCGGCAAGAACATCCGTACCGCAGTGCCGATCGTGGGCGACGCGAAGAACGTCCTGCAGGCGATCCTCGAGGTGCTCCCGGAGAGAACGCCGCCCGCGGCGTGGCTGGAGCACATCCGGGACATGCAGGAGAAGCATCAGCCGCGGCAGCGTTACCTGAAGCGGCCGGACACCCCCGTGCTCATGCCGCACGACGTCTATGGCTCCCTGAACCGCATCCTCCACGAGCGCGGCAACTTCCGGGTGGTCACCGACGTCGGCCAGCACCAGATGTGGGCGGCGCAGCTCATCGACTGGACGCGCCCCCGCACGCATCTGACCAGCGGCGGATCGGGCACCATGGGCTTCGCCGTGCCGGCCGCGCTCGGAGCGGCGCTGGCCTGCCCCGACGAGACGATCTGGGTGATCTGCGGCGATGGTGGCTTCCAGATGACCAATCAGGAGCTGGCCACCATCCGTCAGGAAGGGATCCGCAACGTCAAGGTGGCCATCATCAACAACGGCTACCTCGGCATGGTGCGCCAGTGGCAGGAGCTGTTCGAGAACAAGCGCTACAGCGGCACCCCGCTCTCCGGCCCCGACTTCGTCAAGCTGGCCGAGGCATACGGCCTGCCCGGCATCAAGGTCGAGGAGGTCGACGCCGTGGACGACGCGATCGAGCGCGCCTGGGACACCGACGACTCGGTGGTCATCGACTTCTGCGTGGAGCGTGAGGTGAACGTCTTCCCCATCGTGCCCCAGGGGAAGGGCATCCACGAGATGCTGACGGAGGTGCCGGAAGAGGCCGGGGTCTGATGAAGCCGGCGGGGGCCCGTGGGGGATATCCGTTATCCGATATCCGTTATCCGTTAACGGATGCCCCGCGCCGGTCCCGACTGACGCCCGAATGACTTGGAGCACCTTGATTCGCTCGATCAGCGATAACGGATAGCGGATAACGGATAACGGACTACCGTCATCCAGTTGCCGCGCCCAGAAACCGAGCTAGAGCCGTGAAACACACCCTCGTCGCTTTGATGCAGGACCACCCCGGCGTGCTGAACCGGGTGGTGAGCCTGGTGCGTCGTCGTAACTTCAATATCGAGAGCCTCACCGTCGGTCATAGCGAGACGCCCGGGATCAGCCGCATGACCCTGGTGGTCGACGCGGCCGACGTGGAGCAGATCATCAAGCAGCTCTACCGGCTGATCGAGGTCCTCAAAGTCAGCGACGTCACACACGACGCGGTGGTGGAGCGCGAGGTCGCGCTCATCAAGCTCCACGTCACCCGTCCCAGCCGGGCCGAGCTGGTGGCACTCGCCAACGTCTTCGACGCGACGATCGTGGACGTCGGGCCCACCAGCATGATCGTGGAGATGACCGGCGCGCCCGACGACGTGGAGCGGTTCATCGAGCTCGTCCGCCCCTTCGGCATCAAGGAGATGATGCGTACGGGACGCATCGCCATGGTGCGCGGTCCGGCCACACACCGTGCGGCGAGCGAGACCGAAGCGCAGGAGAACGGGCGCGCGGCCGAGGCTCCGCTCGCCACCGCCGTCTGAGATCCGGCGGAACTAACCATTCACGATACAGAGGAGATCATGGCCGAACTTTTTTACGACAACGACGCGGACCTGGAGAGGCTGAGGGGGCGGCGCATCGCCATCATCGGCTTCGGGAGCCAGGGTCACGCCCATGCGCTGAACCTGCGGGACAGCGGCATGGATGTCCGCGTCGGCCTGTATCCCGGCTCGCGTAGCCGGCAGAAGGCGGAATCGGCCGGGCTCCAGGTCCTCTCCGTCGCCGACGCGACGCGCGAGGCCGACATTATCATGCTGCTCATCCCCGACACCGGACAGGCGAAGCTCTATCGCGAGGAGATCGCCCCGAACCTGACCCGTGGGAAGACGCTGATGTTCGCGCACGGCTTCAACATTCGGTTCGGGCAGATCGTTCCTCCCGCCGAAGTCGACGTGAGCATGGTGGCACCCAAGTCGCCCGGGCACCGCGTGCGCGAGGTGTTCGAGCAGGGGGGCGGCGTTCCCGGCCTCGTCGCCGTCGAGCAGGACGCTTCCGGCAACGCTCTGGCCGACGCGCTGGCCTACGCCCGCGGCATCGGGTGCACCCGCGCCGGCGTGCTGAAGACCACTTTCGCGGAGGAGACCGAGACTGACCTGTTCGGTGAACAGGCGGTCCTGTGCGGCGGCGCCTCCGAGCTGGTGAAGGCGGGTTTCGAGACGCTGGTGGAGGCGGGCTATCAGCCGGAGATCGCCTACTTCGAGTGCCTGCACGAGCTGAAGCTGATCGTCGACCTGATGTACCAGGGCGGCCTCAACTACATGCGCTATTCAGTTTCGGACACGGCGGAGTACGGCGACTACGTGGCCGGGCCGCGCGTCATTAACGAGCATAGTCGCGCCGCCATGCGGGAGCTGCTCGAAGAGGTCCGCAACGGGAAGTTCGCGCGCGAGTGGATCGAGGAGAACGAAAAGGGCCGCCCGAACTTCGAGCGTAAGCGCGCCGCGGAGGGAGAGCATCCGCTGGAGCAGGTGGGACGCAAGTTGCGGCGGATGATGCCCTTCGTGAATCCCAAGGAAGTCGTGCCCGGCGCCGGCGGCGCCTGATCACTCGGCCCCGGCGGTCATGCCGCCGGGGCGCCCTTGCCCTACCAACCGAGCCGCGAGCGGAGACCATGGCAGCGAAGTTCACCACCACCGAATGGATCTGGCGCAACGGGGAATTCATCCCCTGGGAAGAGGCCACCATCCACGTGATGAGCCATGTTGTCCACTACGGCTCTTCTGTCTTCGAGGGGATTCGCTGCTATAAGACGCCGCAAGGACCGGCGATCTTCCGGCTCCCGGAGCACCTGCGTCGTCTGCGCGACTCGGCGCGGGTGTATCGGATGGAGTACCAGTACTCGGAGGCGGAGCTCACCGCGGCGCTGCAGGAGCTGATCATCAAGAACGGGCTGGAGGAGTGCTACATCCGGCCCGTCGTCTTCCGCGGCTACGGCACGGTCGGCGTGAACCCCGCCGGCAGCCCCGTCGAGACGTACCTGGTCTGCTGGCCATGGGGCACGTACCTCGGCGAGGGCGCACTCGAACGCGGGGTGGACGTGTGCGTCTCCAGCTGGGCGCGCCCCGCGCCGAACACCCTGCCGGCAATGGCCAAGGCGGGCGGCAACTATCTCAGCTCGCAGCTCATCAAGATGGAGGCGATCGCCAACGGTTACGACGAGGGGATCGCGCTCTCTCCGGTCGGCGTCGTGAGCGAAGGCAGCGGCCAGAACCTGTTCCTGGTGCGCGACGGAGTGCTCGTCACGCCCCCGCTCGAGGGTACGCTCCTGCAGGGAATCACCCGTGACTCGGTCATCACCATCGCGCGGGACATGGGAATCGTCGTCCGGGAGCAGGCGATCCCGCGTGAGGCGCTCTACATGGCGGACGAGCTTTTCTTTACCGGGACCGCGGCTGAGGTGACCCCCATCCGTAGCGTCGACCGGATCGTGATCGGCGCGGGCAAGGCCGGCGAGATGACCCTCGCGCTCCAGGCGCGGCTCCTCGACCTCGCACACGGCCGGGTTGAAGACCGTTACGGCTGGCTCACCCCTGTGCAGCAGCGCAAGGAGGTCTCGGTCGGATGACCGCCCGGTTGGCGTCGGCGTCCGGTCCGCCAGGACGCTTGCCGCTGGCTGCCTGCGCGATCCGATCCTGAGCCCACGTTTGGTCGCGTGACCCCGAGGGGTCCCCCGCCCCTGATCGTCACTCCACCCACCCCTGGTTTGCCTCCGTTGCGCAACCGGGGGTGATTTTTTGGCAGCCTCCATACCCAGCAGGTGCTGGTCGCGCTCGCCCTGTCGTCCTACCGCTCCTCCCAAGCCCGCTACAGCTCTCCCAGAACCCACGATTGCCCCCACGGTGCCTCCCCAAGCCAGCCACTCCGCCAGCAGTCGCAGAAACGACGTCGGCGACCCCCCATTGGCGCCCTCCGGTAATCCGTAATCTCGCTGCTTTCCGCGCGCAGGTGCCGGCACAGCTGAGCAACCATCCGAGTTCGAGCCGTCGACCTGGAAGGACGCACTGCGCTAGAAATCTTCCTTCCTACTTAATCTTCAAGCATACGGCACGCCCTATCGATTAATTTTATTAGGCGACGATGACTTAGCACTTGTGAAATTTAACATCGTCCTATACATTGCTGTCGGAAGTCGCACCGACACCCACTCCCGGCTTTGTTTCTAAAGCCCCGTACGCACTCTCGTCTGGATTTACAAAAGGGAGGATCCGATGCTACCTGCCGGCGCTGTCGCTCTGGCCTTACAGGCAGCCGACCCCGCACCGATCGACACGGGGGACACTGCCTGGCTGTTGATGTCCACCGCCCTGGTGCTGCTGATGACGCCGGCTCTCGGCTTCTTCTACGGAGGCCTGGTACGCGCGAAGAACATCCTCAACACCCTGATGATGAGCTTCGCTGCCCTGGGCGTCGTGGGAGTGACCTGGGTTCTGTTTGGTTACTCGCTGGCCTTCGGGGAGGGAAACCGATTGATCGGCAGCCTGCAGTACGCCTTCCTCAACGGCGTCGGGCTGGAGACCGGTGGGTGGGGCAACTTCCCGCACCTGCTGTTCGTCGGGTTCCAGGGGACCTTTGCCATCATCACCGCCGCACTGATCTCCGGAGCGGTGGTTGAGCGCATGCGCTTCGGCCCTTACCTGGCCTTCATCGCCCTGTGGTCCCTGGCCGTGTACGCCCCCATCGCCCACTGGGTCTGGGGCGGCGGGTGGCTGGCTGAGTTGGGAGCCCTGGACTTCGCGGGTGGCACGGTCGTGCACATCAATGCTGGCATCGCGGCGGTGGTTGCCGCGCTGGTGGTGGGTAGCCGTAAAGACTACGGGCGCCAGGCCATGCTCCCCCACAACGTCACCTACGTGCTGCTCGGCGCCGGACTGCTGTGGTTCGGCTGGTTCGGATTCAACGGGGGCAGCGGCCTCGGCGCGAACGAGACGGCAGCGCTCGCCTTCTTCAACACCGTCGTCGCACCCGCCGCCACGCTCGTCGTCTGGATGGTGCTCGACCTCCTCCGTTCGCGGAAGACCACGGCGGTGGGCGCTGCAACCGGCATCGTGGTGGGCCTGGTGGCCATTACGCCGGCCGCCGGCTTCGTGGGTCCCATCGGCGCCATCGCACTCGGTGCGATCGCGGCCTTCCCCAGCTACTACGCAATTCTCTTCCGGTCACGCACGCGGCTCGACGACTCGCTGGACGTGTTCGCCGCTCACGGCACCGGGGGCATGGTCGGGGCGCTGCTGACCGGCGTGTTCGCGAGCACCGTCTGGGGTCCCGCCGACGGCGCGCTCTTCGGCAACCCGGGGCTGGTGGCAACGCAGGCGATCGGGGTCCTGGCGGGTGCGGCCTACAGCGCGGTAGGCACGCTGGTGATCCTGAAGCTGATCGCGCTGTTCACCCCGCTGCGGCGTAGCGCAATGGAAGAGGGAATCGGCCTGGATATCATCCACCACGGCGAGGAAGGATACGCCCGCGGCGAGGGAGCCGTGCTCGTGCCCGCGGAGGTGATGTTCACCGCGTCCGAGGTGGCCTCGCTCGAGAAGCGCTCGGCCAAGGGCGCACCGTCCTTCGCCACGACTGGAGACTGAAAATGAAGCTCATCGTTGCCATCGTTCGCCCCGAGAAGCTCCACGACGTGCTCGAGGCACTATTCCGCGCAGAGGTCCGTGGCCTGACCGTCTCCAACGTGCGCGGCCACGGCGGTGAGATGGAGCAGGTGGAGACCTATCGGGGGATGACCGTGAAGGTGGAGTTGCACGACAAGGTGAGGCTGGAGATCGGTGTGTCCGATTCCTTCGTCGACCGCACCGTCGAAGCGATCCTGACCAGCGCCCGAACGGGCGAGGTGGGGGATGGGAAGGTGTTCGTGCTGCCCGTCTCCAAGGTGTACCGGATCCGCACCGGGGAGGAGGACACAGCCGCGGTCACGCCGCACAGCATGCTGTCGGGCGCCGCATCCTCTTGACTGCCACCCGTCTGCGCCGCTATCCTCCGGGGTAAAGGCGCGGGCGGGCGTCCGCAGCCCGCGCGGACGAATGGCCGGGCAGACCCGGCCGACGCCCGGCCCTCTCAGCGTGAGGGGGCCGGGTTTCTGTTCCGGGCCAACCGCACCCGATCTCGACCATGACCGCCGTGCCTGAGCTCCAGGACGACAGGCCAACCTCAGCAGGGACCGCCGCGACCCCGTCGCGGCCGGCGAGGCTCGGCGGTCCACCTGCCCTGAGGAGCCAGGTCGAGCTCTACGACGAAAACGACCAGCCCATCGAGCGCACTCGTCCCACCACGGCCACGGCCTTCGCTCCCGCGGGAGTCGGCAACGTGGCGGTGGGCTTCGACCTGTTGGGCCACGCCCTGGAAGCGGTCGGGGACCGGGTGCAGGTGAGCCGCCTGGATCGCCCGCTGGTGGAAATCGTCGACATCATCGGGTGCGAGGAGCCCCTTCCGCGCGATCCGGCGCGTAACACGGCGACGGCCGGTCTGCTCACGCTCATCGAGGCACTCGACCTCCCCTTCGGCTTCGCGGTTACCGTCGAGAAGGCGATTCCCCTCGGATCGGGAATGGGGGGATCGGCCGCGTCAGCGGTCGGTGCGCTCGTCGCCGCCAATGCCCTGCTCGAGGAGCCGCTGACCCTGGACGAGCTGCTCCGCTTCGCCCTCGTCGGCGAATCCGTTGCCAGCGGCAGCCCGCACGCGGACAACCTGGCCCCCTGTCTCTTTGGTGGACTCACCCTCGTCCGGGGGCTGGAGTTTCCCGACGTGCTCCAGATTCCCGTTCCGGAAGAGATTCGGTGCGTGCTCGTTCACCCTCACCTGCGCCTCGACACCAGGGACGCGCGGGCGGTGCTGCCCCGGAGCATCTCGCTGGAGCTGCATGTCGAGCAGGCGGGGAACCTGGCCGGCTTCATTCACGGGTGCTTCACCAACGACCTCGAGCTGATCCGCCGCTCGTTCCACGACCTGATCGCGGAGCCGCACCGCGAACGGCTCATTCCCGGCTTCCCGGAGGCCCGTAAGGCGGCACTGGAGGCGGGCGCGCTCGGCTGCTCTATCTCCGGTGCCGGCCCGAGCGTCTTTGCCTGGTGCGCCGGCGAGCCGGCTGCGGCCACGGTTCGTGAGGCCCTGACCAGCGCCTTCACTACCGCGGGGATCACCTCGGATGCCTGGGTCTCCCCGGTCAACGCGCCGGGAGCGTACGTGGTGGAGCGAGCTTGACCCCGGACCGAACTCTGAGCCCTGCCGCGATGCGCTACGTCAGCACCCGTAACCGCGACTACGCGGTCAGTCTCTCCGACGCTATCTCCCATGGCCTGGCCCCGGATGGGGGGTTGTACGTCCCGGAGCGCTTTCCCTCGCTCGATCCCGAGCCGAGCGCAATGCCGCACGCTTCCCTGCCGGCAGTGGGGGAGTGGCTGTTGCGACCCTTCTTCGAAGGTGATCGGCTGGCGAACGGGCTCGGGGACATCTGCAAGGAAGCGTTCAACTTCCCTGTTCCGCTGCGCCTGCTCCGTGACGATACGGCGGTGCTGGAGCTCTTTCACGGCCCCACCGCCGCGTTCAAGGATGTCGGCGCCCGCTTCCTGGCCGGGTGTCTCTCAAGGTTGAACGCAGGCGCGGATCGGCCGCTCACCATCCTGGTGGCCACCTCGGGCGATACCGGCGGAGCCGTCGCCGCCGCCTTTCACGGGCGTCCAGGAGTGGAGGTGGTGGTGCTCTATCCCAAGGGGAGGGTATCGCCCCGCCAGGAGAAGCAGCTCACCGCGTGGGGAGACAACGTACGGGCCCTCGCCGTTCGGGGAGACTTCGACGACTGTCAGCGACTCGCGAAGTCGGCGCTCACCGACCCCCAATTTCGGACCCGCTGGCGCCTCTCCTCGGCCAACAGCATCAACCTGGGGCGGCTGCTGCCGCAGATGGTCTACTACGCGACCAGCAGCCTCGAGTACCAGCGCGCACGCGGAGCCGCTCCCGGGTTCATCGTGCCTTCCGGCAACGTGGGCAACGCCACCGCCGCGCTCTGGGCGCAGCGTCTGGGACTGCCCATCCGGGAGGTGGTCTTCGCGACCAACGAGAACCGCACGCTGGCGGAGTTCTCGGCGGGTGGTGAGTGGACACCCCATCCGACGGTGGAGACCCTCGCCACCGCCATGGACGTGGGCAATCCGAGCAACATGGAGCGGATCTTCGCGCTGAGCGGCGGCATCGAGCCGGCGCGGGAGCGGGTGCGCGCCTTCCTGGTGACGAACGACGAGATTCGCGAGGAGATCCAAACCGGACGGGAGCGTTGGGGAGAGATCTGGGATCCGCATACCGCGACCGCCGCGGCGGTGCGGCGGAGGGTCGATGGCAGCCATTGGATCCTCGTGGCTACCGCGCATCCCGCGAAGTTCGAGGCAGTGGTCGAGCCGCTGGTCGGCGAGACGATCGAACTGCCCCCCTCCCTTGCCGAGCTACTCCAGCGCCCCTCCTCTTCGCGGGAGATCGAGCCGGAGCTCTCCGCGCTCTGGGAGGCGATGGGGTGACCAGTTCGGCGGCGGGCGGCTGAGCCCTGGGCTCCGGCTCGGAGACCGACACCGCAGATCGCAGAGCCCGTTTCTCGGATCCGCAGCCCGAAGGCACAGACCCTCAGATCGACGGCTCAGATCCGCAGCCCCGACCCGGGGTGTGTCCCTACGCCGGGGCCGCGACCGCCTCCGGAAGGGGACTGAAGCGGAGATCCTCAACGAACGGGTACTTACGCCGCACCTCACCCACTCGCTCCGGGTCGATCTCCACGACGGCGCCCGGACCCTCGCCCACCAGCTCACCGAACGGACCGTAGGCCACCGAACCGCCGTCGTACTCCAGCCCGCCGCCTTCCCCGGTCCGGTTGACCGCCAGGAAGAAGCATTGGTTCTCGATCGCCCGCGCGCGGCAGAGCACGTCCCAGTGCATCCTTCGGGATCTTGGCCAGTTCGCGATCAGCAGCATCGCGTCGACGTAGCTGGCGACCGCGCGGAAGAGCTCGGGATAACGCAGGTCGAAGCAGATGAAGGGTGCCAGGCGAACGCCCTTAACCTCGACGACCACCGGAGCGTCCCCCGGGGAGTAATGCCGCTGCTCGTCGGCGTAGACGAACAGCTTCTGCTTGCGGTAATGGGCCGAGACCTCGCCGGAGGGGTCGAATAGCAGGGCGGAGTTGAAGAAGCCGGTCTGCCCGCCATCCGCACCCCTCGGCTCACACGTCGCGACTCCCGCCAGCAGGTAGAGGCCTGATTCACGGGCAATGGCGGCCAGCCGCTTCACCGAGGGGCCGCCGAGCGGCTCACATTGCGCGGCGACATCCATGGTGAACCCGGTGGTGCACATCTCCGGGAGCATCACCAACTCCGCCCCCGCGGCGGCGGCGCGCTCTACGAGGCGGGCGGCACGATCCAGCGAGGTCACTGGATCGTGCCAGCCGATGTCATACTCGCCCAGTGCAACGCGCAGCATTCGTTCACCCGGTAGTCTCAGACGGCACTGCCGACGCGGCTCTCGCGCCGGAGCGCCTCGAGGATCTGGACGGCGTTGGTGGCCGCTCCCTTCCTCAGGTTGTCCGCGACCACCCAGAAGTGGAAGGTATTGGGCTCGTCCGGGTCGGCCCGGAGCCGTCCGACGAACACCTCGTCGTGGCCCGCTACCTCGCGCGGAGTGGGAAAGGCTGCCGCGTCGGACGCGAAGACCAGCCCCTCCTGTGCCTTCAGCGCCTCGCACGCCTGGTCCAGGGAGAGGTCGCGCTCCGTCTCCACCGTGACCTGCACCGAATGCCCGATGTCGACGGGTACCCGCACGCAGGTGGCGGAAACGTGCAGCCCCGGCACGGACAGGATCTTCCGGGTCTCCAGCCGCATCTTGACCTCCTCGCCCGTCCAGCCCGCCTCGTCGAAATCGCCGATCTGCGGCACCGCGTTGCCGTGGATGGGGCGCGAGAACGGGCTTTCTGCCGGAGTCTCTCCACGGAGCTCCTTGCGCAGCGCTTCGCGCCCCGACTCCCCCGCTCCGCTCACCGACTGGAAGGTGGTGTAGATCACCCGCTTCAGGCCGGCCTCCCGCAGGAAGGGGCTCAGCGCTACCACCGCCTGGATGGTGGAGCAGTTGGGGTTCGCAATGATCCCCTTCGGGATGTCGGCCAACGCATCCGCGTTCACCTCGGGGACCACCAGAGGCACCTCCGGATCCTGCCGCCAGGCGGAGGAGTTGTCGATGACCAGCGCGCCGGCTGC
Organism: Longimicrobiaceae bacterium; assembly: GCA_036375715.1. NCBI lineage: Bacteria > Pseudomonadati > Gemmatimonadota > Longimicrobiia > Longimicrobiales > Longimicrobiaceae > Longimicrobiaceae bacterium. The sequence goes on from DASVBS010000003.1 coordinate 18,123, forward strand.
GGCGGCAACCGGAGCCCACTCTCGGGAGCGGGACGCGCCGGCGGAGAAGAGGGCGTAGTCGATGCCTTCGAACGCCTCGGGCGAAGGCGCGGCGATCTCGTACTGCGCGCCCCGCCATTCCAGGGTGCGGCCGGCGCTGCGCTCGGAGGCGAGCGGCACCAGCCGCTCCACCGGCACCTCGCGCTCTGCCAGCACCTCCAGCATCGTCCGCCCGACGGCACCGGTCGCCCCCAAAACCGCTATGTTCATGATACTTCCCCGAAGTCGAGATCAGGTTGCTGATTTGCCGAAGCACCTGGTACCGGCACGCAAAAGCGCGAAGGAGGTGGTGCACTCTTCGCGCCTCGAGGCCGGTCCTTCGCTGCTCCGCCGCCTAGCAAACATGGGTCCCATTTACCAGCGGGGCAAGGGAGGGGTTGACGAGCAGGCCCCTTCTCGTGTACCTTCCGCGCCATGAGCTACCGGAATTCGTTCTTTGTGCGCTTCTTTTACTTTACCACGCCCCCACGGGCCGTGGTCAGGCAGTGATGCGCGCATAGCGACTCGAAGCTCTGACGACGACGGCGGCCCGTGCAACAGCGCGGGCCTTTTTTGTGCACCGTGATGAGGCAGAGAACGAACGATGAGACGCGAGGCTCAGCAGCGGCCGCTTTGTGCCGCGTGTCTTCGTTCTTCGCTCCCCGCGGTAATCCGGCCACCAACTCTGGAAGCCACCCATGATCATCGTCACCCGTCCGGACATCACCCCTGTCGAGCTGGATTACATCCGTGAGCGCGTCGAGTCTCTCGGCCTGCGCACCAGCGTTACCCGCGGCGAGAAGCAAGCAATCATCGGGTGCATTGGCGACGACGACCTGCTGCGCGAGGTCCCTCTCCTGACCATGCCCGGGGTCGAGTCGGTGCTCCCCGTGATGAAGCCGTACAAGCTGGCGGCGCGGGAGTTCGTGGGGGAGAACTCGGTGGTGCGGGTGGGAGACGAGCCGGGGATGAGCTTCGGCGGGGTGGAGCTGGGGGTGATTGCCGGTCCCTGCTCGGTGGAGAACCGG
>DASVBS010000004.1 GCA_036375715.1 Longimicrobiaceae bacterium
CTCGTGTGGTGCGTGTTCGTGTGAGGCAGGCTTGGACGAAGGGGGCGGCTCCAGCCGGCTAGGAGCGGCCCGCTTCTATCTCCCTCCCGGCCGGGTGGCACCGGCCGATCCCCCTCCCCTCACTGAAAGCTCTCCACCTCCGCGGCGTCTGCTCCCTCCAGGTGAGCGGCACCGCGCGTCTTCGTCCGTGGCAAGGAGTTTGGCAAGGATTCGGGCAAGGAACTGATGCAAATGGAAGCAAGGGAGCAGGACCGGCGGGAAGATGGGAGATGGGAGAAAGCCGCCCGAATGCTAGGAATTCACAGCGAGGCGCAGCAGGTCGCAAAAGTGCCGATGGAACTTGAAAACCGGCGGGCGCAAGCCCATCAGGGTTCGAATCCCTGGCCCTCCGCTGGATGTAAGTGTTTTTTAGACATGTGGTTACGGTGGGCGGGTCCGTCTCGGTTGAGGCGGGCCCGCTCGGCATTTGCGTGCCACTTGTGTGCCAAGTGTGCCGGGGCTTACTCCATTTCGGGCCGCCGGCGGCGTACGACATGAGCTGGCTGGCGACCGCGTACGGCAACCGGGCCGTTCCCTGATCTCCTGGTAGAGCCGTGACGTGCGGGCGCCGCCGAACGCGGTGCCGAGGACGGTGACCGCGTGCCGGCTGGGGTCCAGGAAGCCGACTCCGGGCACCCCGAACACAACGTGGGCCTGGTCGCCCGGGTGTGGCAGGACCAGCTCCGCGGACCGGGTGGCTGCGCTGGGCCGGCGGCGGCCGGGTATCGCCGGGCCGGCGCCCGACCGGTCCGGTGGCGCTCGGCCGGGCGGACCACCTCGCCGTCCAAGGCCAAGGATGCGTGATCTTGCGAGGACGGGGCGGCCTGCCCGGCTACGCCTATGGGTCAGCGGTCACCGTGTGGGCCAGGGGCGGCGCTGCCCTCGTAACTGGCAAGGTCCGACACCAGCTTGGTGAGTTCAGGGTCGTTGTCGTAGCGGCGTTGGTGCAGTGCGGCGATCTTCGCGGCCATGTCCGGGTCGTCGTTGTCGACGACGTCGTATGACACGAACGTGTTGCCCACCGGCAGCCCGATCATGTCGGTGTGGTGGTGAGCCGGGTGGATCAGGTACTCCCAGTACCCGTCCAGGTCTTCGATCACATAGGTCGCGGCGAACTCGTACTCACCGCCGATGTCGTGGCCGACGATGAACGACTTCACTGACGGGATCACCCGTCCCTGGTTACGCAGGCTCTCCAGCACCTCCTCCCGCTTCTCCGGCGGTACACCCGGCTTGAAGGTCATCCGCGTGCTGTGGTAGATCATCGATCTTTTCCTTTCTCTCGTCCGGTACGGCAGTCACCGAACCAGCAAGTTCGACTGGCTAACCACTCGCTTCCAGTGGTTGGAACATAGGAATGTAACGGGGCCAGCGGTTTCCGGACCGCGGAGTTGACGGTCTGCGCGAGTCGGCGGGGCGGAGTCGAAGTCCGGGGTCCTGGTGGCGCGGCCGCTCACCGTGCCTTACCCAAAACGACGGCCGGGGCACGGAACGTCTTGGTAAGCCAGTCGAGGACGACGCCGTTGAGGAGGACCGAGGCGCCGGGGTGGGAGTGGGTCGCGGCCGACTCCGCGGGGGTGAACGGCCGCAGGGTGGCCCACTCGCCCAACGCCTCGGCCAGCTTCTCTGCCTGGCCGGGGTTGAAGTGGTCGGTGGTGGCCGAGCACACCAGCACCGGGCAGGTGATCCTGTCCGTGACCCCCTCCAGCGTGTACGGACGGGCCTGTTCGAAGAACTCGTACGGGCTGGCGGCCCGGAAGCTCCACAGACCTTGCTCGATGTACCAGCGCAGGCCATTGTTGTCGGACATGGCGCGCCGGACCGCGGCGTTGAAGCCGTCGGCGTCCCCGGCGTCCAGCACGGTCCGCAGCTCGGGTGTCAGCAGGCCCAGCACCGACTGGTAGCCGTCGTAGAGGCCATCGATGGTGACCACGGCCCGGATGCGCGGCTCGAACGCGGCGGCGCGGGGAGCCAGGTAGCCACCGAAGGACACGCCCAGCAGGCCGAGGAGGGATGTGTCGATTTCCGGGGCTGTCTGGCAGTAGTCGACGACGGGGGTGACCACGGCCTCCCAGTCGTGGCGGAACCCGAGCCCTTGCCCGCGGACCACGCTCGGCTGCCCAGGCCCCTCGAAGGTCAGGACGTTGAAGCCGCGCTCCAGCGCGGCGAACCCGCAAAGATGCAGCATCTCCTCCTGGCTGCCGTCGAACCCGTTGAACATGAGGATGGTCGGACGGGGCGTGCGGTCGCGGCCGGCCCGGTAGAAGATCGCCGGTATGGCGAACCTGTCGGCCTGGATGGTGACCCGCTCGCCCGCCGGGTCGAGTTCGGTGATTGCGCGGTCGAACTGTTCGGTGGCGGCCGCCCAGGTCTGTTCGATGCGGGGATCGACGGGGTTGCCGTGCAAGAAGAAGTCGGCGGCGCGATAGTAGGACGCGGCACGGAAAGCCCGGTCCCGCCGGGTCACCGAAGAAGTGGAGTCGTCGTCCCATCCCTCGGTGGTCACACGCTTGGCGAGAGTGTGGAACTCCGTGTGCCAGCTCTCGAAGTCGCCGGGCGTGAGCCGGCCGGCCAGGTCCAGTACTTCGGCGATGTCGGCGCCACTATAGGGTGCGGTGCCGATCCAACGCAGCAGATTGAAGTTGAACGTCGGGTCGGGGCTGAGTTTCATCACGCCACCTCCTTTCGTGGGGCGAGCGCCCGCAGCGCGTTCACCCGGAAGACCGCCGGCTGGCGGTACCGGGTGCCGGTCACCTGTGCAACGTCGCCCCGGTCGGTAATCTCTTCCGGCTCGGCGCCCTCAGCGTGGCGGGCCGACGATGACGTTGCCGAACATCTCGGCCGCCTCCGCTATCCGGTCGAGGCGGATTATGGAGCGATCAGCCCGGTGAGCGCGAAGAAAGTCATCATCGCGACGCGCGTCTGAAACCGGAAGTCGCTGCCATCCACGATCCCGAGATCCGTACTACACCGGACGGGGACGAACCTGGCCGGTCTCTCACTTCCACCCAGGCACCCCCCTCGCCGCCGCGATCCACTTCCGCATCTCCGGCTTCTCCACCTCCTCCACCGAAGTCACCTTGATGTAACGGCTCCGGTCGCCCTCGCCGAGCGGGGGCGGGGAGTCGAAGTCGGCCCCACCCAGGAAGACCACGTTCACCGAGACGTCGTACGCCACCACCTCGACGATCCACCCCTGGTCGGGCACGCCGTAGTACGCCTTCTTCCACTTGATCGCGTATTGCAGATCGGGGATCGTCTCCCGGATCAGCTCGTCCACACGGCGGACGATGGGCTGCAGGTCGGGCATCACCCGGCGCATCCAGTCTTCGATCTGGGCGTGGTCATCGGAAGGGAGAGGTGGCTTCCGCGTTGTCCCCGGGTTCCGTGCTTTCGCCATGAGTCGTCCTCGTTCGAGCTTGGGGATGTTCTTGATCTCGTAGTTGCCGGCCGGTCAGGCGATTCGACAGCGCAAGGAAGCACTGACCGGGCCGCCGCGGGCCGCTCGACCGGCCGCAGGTCCCGCCGTAGACAATCCACCATAGCCACCTGCCAGTCCGGCGTCAGCGCCAGCTGAACCCTCCACCGCGGTTCCCCGAGGCGCTGCGGGCGGACTCTGGGCAACCCTCGGGCAGGGAGCCTTTCGGCAGATTCGCGGCCCTATCCTCGTTCTGTCACCACCCCTTTGTCGATCCGGGCCCGCGATGGTCGACGTAGGGTTGCAGTGCCTTTGAGCAGCTCAAGTCCAACCAGAACATGAAGGAGCGGTCATGAGCAGGCTAATCATGTGGAACCTGATCACGCTGGACGGAATGTTCGAGGGTCCGACCCCTTGGGACATCTCGTTCCTGGAATATGCCTGGAGCGAGGAGCTCCGTCAGTTCTCTCTCGAGCAAGCAGAGCAGGTAGGGGCCCTCGTCTTCGGGCGCCGCACGTACGAGGGGATGGCGGCCCACTGGACCCAGGCCACGGACGAGATCGCGGACTTCATGAACTCGGTCCCGAAGTTCGTCTTCTCTCGGACGCTCGAGCGGGCCGACTGGAACAACACCATACTGATCAAGGAGGACGCCGGGCCCGCCGTGGCGCGGCTGAAAGAGCAGTCCGGCAAGGACCTGTTCGTCTTCGGCAGCGCGGACCTCTGCGACACGCTGATCCGCCACGGCCTCTTTGACGAGTACCGCATCGGCCTCGTGCCTGTCACGCTGGGAGAGGGAAATCCTCTCTTCAAGACGGGCTCCAACCCGCTGAGGCTCCAGCTCCTGGAGCAGCGACCCCTCGGCGGGCGCTGCCTCCTGCTGCGATACCAGCCGCTTGCGGAGACTTCCTCCGACGGCTGAGCGGACCAACTTACGTCGCCTGGCCGGTCGGGCAGGCAGCCTCCGGGAATCTCCCGTGCTCGGCCACCTTTTGGCTGAACGTACCACCATGGGGCCCGGGCACGTCGCCATGCGGCTGCGCGCAGCGAAATCGAGTCAACCCGACCGGCCGCGTATCGCGGCTGTGCCAGCCTCCTCGATCTCCCTGATGACCCGGCAGGGATTCCCCGCGGCGAACACGCCTTCGGGCACGTCCCGGGTCACTACGCTGCCGGCGCCGATCACCGCGCGCGAGCCGATGCGGATGCCCGGCAGGATGATGGCGCCGCCCCCGACCCATACGTCCTCGCCGATCTCGATCGGCTTGCCGAACTCCTTTCCGCGGCGGGCCTGTGGATCGAGGGGGTGCATGGGGGTGAGGATCTGCACACCGGGGCCGAAGAGGGTGTAGCTGCCGATCCGCACCGGACACACGTCGAGCACGATGCAGTTGAAGTTGAAGAAGACCCGCTCTCCCAGCTCGATGTTCGATCCGTAGTCGCAGTAGAAGGGCGGCTGCATCCACACCGTGTCGCCGCCGGCCCCGAAGAGCTCACGGAGCAGACGGCGACGCTCTTCCTCCTCGCTCTCGCGCGTGTTGTTCAGCGCCTGGCAGAGATCCCGCGCCCGCATCCGCGCCGCAACCAGCTCCGGATCCATAGGATCGTACAGCTCTCCCGCCAGCATCTTCTCGCGTTCAGTCGGCATCGGCTGGTCATCCGGTTCATGATTTCAGGGGCGGAACGCCCGGGACGCGCAAGTTCGAAACCGCTCACCCCTCCCTCCCGATCGTCCGGGCGCTCCCCGCTCGTAGCCCGGCGCTCACCTTGGCCACCCAGACCAATACCAGGAACAGCATCGGGATCAGCCACCTGGCGGTCAGGTCGAAGAGGAAGCCGGCGATCACCGGTCCGACCGCCGCGATGGCGTAGCCGATCGATTGGGCCATGCCGGAGAGCCGCGTGGTGGTCTCCGTGTCGGGTGAGCGGAGCACCAGGAAGAGCAGCGCCAGCCCGAAGGTGCCGCCCAGAGCCACGCCGATGATGGCCACCCACACCACAGTGAGCGGGGATACCGCATCGTAGATCAGCCCTGTCAGCGCGACGCCCTCCAAAACGCCGAGCAGCCAGACCATGCCGCGCTGGTCACGCAGCCGGCCGGCGGCGACCGGGACCAGCGCCGAGCCCGCTATGCCGGTGGCCTGCGAGAGAGCGAGCATGAAGCCCGCGGTCGCCGGCGTCATCCCGCCGTCCTGCAGCAGGTCGGGGAGCCAGGCGAGCAGCACGTAGAAGGTCATCGACTGCAGCCCCATGAAGGCCGCGACCTCCCACGCCAGGCGCGACCGCCAGATCGAATCCCTCCCGCCCGAGATGGTACGACCCGCCTCCTTCGGCTCTGGGCTTGCCTTGAGTTGGGGGAGCCACACGCTCAGGGCGAGTACGGCGGGCAGCGCCCAAGCGGCCAGCACGCCCCGCCAACCGATGCGCACGCTCAGCGGGAAGCTGATCGCCGCGGCGATGGTGGCGCCCACCGCCATGACGCTGGAGTACATGCTGGTCATGAAGCCTGACCGGTGGGCGAAATCCCGCTTGACCAGAGCAGGGAGGAGGACGTTGCCGAGGGCGATGCCGATCCCCAGCAGTGCGGTGCCGCCGAAGAGAAGGGCCGGCGATCCGAAGGCGCGCGCCAGGCCGCCGGTGGCGATCAGCCCCAGGGAAACCGCGAGCGCGCCGCCGAACCCGAGTTGGGCGGTGACTGCGGGTGCGAGATTGGACACGAACGCGAAGGCGAGCAGCGGCAGCGTGGTCAGCAGGCCGAGCGCGGCGTGCGAGACCCCGGTCTCCGCCTGGATCTGGTCCACCAGAGGCCCCACGCTCGCCAGGGTCGGGCGGAGGTTGAAGGCAATGAAGAGGATACCGGCCGTGAGCAGGGGCCGGCGATAGCCCGCGCGTCGTTCCCGCACCCGGGTGTCTGCCCCTGTCATCGGTCGCCGCCAGAGGCCCGGGTCTCTGCTCTCGCCCCCGCTCTCACGGCCTTCGTCTGCGACGATCTGCGATGGCTGTCGAAATCGTCTACCCTCATCCGACGCCCTGCTGGAGTCGCACAGGATGCGGCGCTAAGCACGCCGCGACAGCGGTGAAACCTCACACCTTCACGGGGAGACAGCAATGCGCGTCATGGTACTGATCAAGGCGACGGCGGAGTCCGAGGCGGGCGTGATGCCGGAGGAGCGCCTGCTCCGCGAGATGGGAGACTTCAACGAGCAGCTGGTGAGGGCGGGGATCATGCTTGCGGGCGAGGGGCTCAAGCCCAGCTCCGAGGGCAAGCGGGTTCACTTCTCCGGCGATAAGCGGACGGTGATCGACGGGCCCTTCGCCGAGACCAAGGAGCTGATCGCCGGCTTCTGGCTGTGGCAGGTCAGCTCGATCGAAGAGGCCGTGGAGTGGGTGAAGCGGATTCCCAACCCGACCGGGGAAGAGTCGATCGTAGAGATCCGTCCGGTGTTCGAGACCGAGGATTTCGCGGAGGTCGATCCGACCGGGGAGGTGCGGGCCCAGGAGCAGCGCCTGCGGGCGGAGATGGAGGGGCGATAGGCGGGGGCTGGCGATCAGCCGTTGTCCGCTATTGGTTATCCGCTATCCGTTATCCGTTGTCCGTTGTTCTTGTGTGGCCCGGGCGGCCCGGACTCAGCCTGTCGGGACCGCCGAGGTCGATCGCGGGGTGCCTCCATCGCTAGTTACCGAAGGAGGCACCACTGCAGACATCCGTTCCTTACTGTTAACGGATAACGGATAACGGATAACCTTCCTTCAAATCCCGTCGATAATCCCGTTCAGCGTCGCGCTCGGCCGCATCGCCGCGGCGGTCAGCTGCGGATCGGGCAGGTAATAGCCCCCGATGTTCTGCGGGGAGCCCTGCGCCCCGATCAGGTCGGCCACGATCTTCCGCTCGTTCTCCGCCAGAGCTTCCGCCACGGGCCGGAACTTCTCCGCCAGCGCCGGATCGTCGGTCTGGGCGGCCAGCGCCTGCGCCCAGTACATGGTCAGGTAGAAGGTGCTGCCGCGGTTGTCGATCTGGCCGAGCTTGCGCGCGGGCTCCTTGCCTTCCTTCAGATAGCGCGCGGTCGCGTCGTCGAGGGTCTCGGCCAGCACGTGGGCGCCCGCGTTGTCGAAGCGCTCGCTCAGGTGCTGCAACGAGGCGGCCAGCGCCATGTACTCGCCGAGCGAATCCCAGCGCAGGTACCCCTCCTCGAGGAACTGCTGCACGTGCTTCGGCGCGGAGCCACCCGCGCCGGTCTCGAAGAGGCCGCCGCCGGCGAGCAGCGGAACGATCGAGAGCATGCGCGCGCTGGTCCCGATCTCGAGAATGGGGAAGAGATCGGTCAGGTAATCGCGGAGCACGTTGCCCGTCACCGAGATCGTGTCTTCGCCGCGACGGATCCGCTCCAGCGAGAACTTCATCGCCTCCGCCGGCGCCATGATCTCGATCTGTAGCCCCTCCAGATCGTGCTCCTTCAGGTACTCCTCCACCTTGCGGATCAGCTCGGCATCGTGGGCGCGGTCGCGGTCGAGCCAGAAGACCGCCGGGACGCCGGTGGCCCGGGCGCGGTTGACGGCCAGCTTCACCCAGTCGCGCACCGCCACGTCCTTGGTCTGGCAGGCGCGCCAGATGTCCCCCGCTTCGACCTCCGTCTCGGACAGGACGTTCCCGGCGGCGTCGACCACGCGCACCACGCCGTCGCTCGGGATCTCGAAGGTCTTATCGTGCGAGCCGTACTCCTCCGCCTTCTGCGCCATCAGCCCCACGTTCGACACGCTCCCCATGGTGGCGGGATCGAACTGCCCGTTCGCCTTGCAATCCTCGATCATCGCCTGGTAGATGGGGGCGTAGCTCGAATCGGGGATCACCGCCTTGGTGTCCTGCAGCTCTCCCGCCGCGTTCCACATCTTCCCGCCGTCGCGGATCATCGGCGGCATGGAGGCGTCGATGATGATGTCGCTGGGGACGTGCAGGTTGGTGATCCCCTTGTCGGAGTTCACCATGGCGAGCGCCGGTCCGCGTTCGTACACCGCGCGGATGTCCGCCTCCACCTCCGCGCGCTCGTTCTCCGGGAGAGCGGCGATCTTGCGGACGACGTCTCCGAAGCCGTCGTTCGGGTTCACCCCGAGGCGGCGGAAGCGCTCCGCGTGTTTTTCGAACACGTCTCGGAAGTACACGCGCACTGCGTGACCGAAGATGATGGGGTCGGAAACCTTCATCATCGTGGCCTTCAGGTGCAGGGAGAAGAGGATCCCCTGTGCGCGAGCCTCTTCCACCTGACGCTCGAGGAACTCGACGAGCCGCCTGCGGCTCATGAAGGTGGTGTCCAGGACCTCGCCCGCCTCCAGGGGGAGCGATTCGCGCAGCACGGTGACTGTTCCGTCCCGGGACACGTGCTCGATCCGCACCGTGGTCGGCTCGCGGAGGGTGATCGACCGTTCGTTGTGGCGGAAGTCTCCCGCATCCATGGTGGCGACGTGGGTCTTCGACTCGGGAGACCACGGCTTCATGCGCGGGGGATTGCTGCGCGCGAATTCCTTTACCGAGCGCGGCGCGCGGCGGTCGGAGTTCCCCTCGCGCAGGACCGGGTTCACGGCGCTTCCCTTGACCCGGTCGTAGCGCGCCCGTATCTCCTTCTCCTGGTCCGTGGAGGGCTCGTCCGGATAGTCGGGCAGGTCGTAGCCCTTCCCGCGCAGCTCCTCGATGCAGGCACGAAGCTGCGGAATCGAGGCGCTGATGTTGGGAAGCTTGATGATGTTCGCTTCCGGCGTCTTCACCAGGCGCCCGAGCTCCGCCAGGTCGTCGGAGACACGCTGATGCTCGGGAAGGAGGTCGGAAAAGGCGGCGAGCACTCGGCCGGCCAGGGAGATGTCCCGGGTCTCCACGGGCACGCCGGTTGCACCGGCGAAGGCGCGCACTGTGGGGAGGAAGGCGTGGGTGGCAAGGGCCGGTGCCTCGTCCGTCCAGGTATAGATGATCGGGGGCGACTTCGTCATTGAGACTCGCTCTCGTCGGGCAGAAGTGAACGCATAACGCTAGCTGTCGGCGGTAAGGGTACTACAAGAAGGCCGCTTGAGAAACCGGCGGGGGGTCCGGGAAGCAAAAATGTGACCCGCAACCCGCCGTGGTCGTCTAAAGGTCAGCGGTGTGCTAGCCGTTATTCTCGAACCCCGTGGTCCGAAATCGGCCAAGCCATTGTGGCTACGGAAATTGGCAACGATGAACACACTCGACGACCGACTGCACGACGCCCTGGACGGCGACCTGCCGCCGGAGGCACTGACTATAGAGGAACGGGAGCAGCTGCAACTGCTCTCGGCTCGCTTGAAGGAGATCACGAACGCCGTTCGCTCCGTCCCGTCGCCGGACCTGACCGCTCGGGTCATGGCGGCGCTCCCGGATGCGGAGGGGGCTGTGGCGCCAGAGCCGGCGCGGCCCGGGCTCCTCGCCCGGCTGGTGCGCTGGTTATGGGCTCCGGTCTCGATCCCCATCCGACCGGCGTACGCGCTGGGCGCCGTAATGCTCGCCCTGCTGGCGGTGCCCGTCCGGGAGGCAATCGGCCCGACCACTCCTTCGTCGCCTCGGGTCGCGGCAAACGAGGAGGGGCCGCGGCTGTACGTGCAGTTCAGGCTGGAGGTGCCGGGGGCCACGCGCGTCGCGGTGGCCGGAAGCTTCACCGGATGGCAGCCCCAGTACGAGCTCCAGGAGGTTTCGCCCGGGGTCTGGTCAGCGCTGGTTCCTCTGCGGCCGGGCGTGCATGATTACACTTTCGTGATCGACGGAACGCGGATGGTGACGGATCCGTACGCCCCGCGTGTCGCCGACAGCTTTGGCGGCAGCAATAGTCGATTGTTCCTCCCCGCTCCCGACGGTAGGGCGTGAAGCGGTTGCCATTCCTGGCGGGCGGATGGATCCTCCTGGTTCTGAGGTCGTTCGCGGCTGGGGAGGCGGAGGGGCAGGGGTGGATCGTGGACGCCTCGGCGGGAGCCGCCGAGTACGATGCGCTGCCCGAGGAGGTCGGTAGCGTCAACGCCATCGTAGGCGTGCAGCGGGATGGACCGGTGTGGATGTCGGTGGCGGGAGGTGTCCCGCTCGATTCGACCGCCATTCCCTGGGCGGCGGGAGCGGTGGGAAGCAAATTATCCCGCTGGCTGGGCAACTGGGAGATGGGTGTGGAAGCCTCGGTGTTGGGCTTCGGCTACCGCGTCTCCGAGCTCGGCTCGACCGGGGTGGGCGCTACCCTATCGGGGTTGCCGTTCGTGGCGTACTCGCTCGGACCCGCCCGGGTGGAGGCGCGGTCGGGCGTGTCCCACTACACCTGGGCGTTCGACGACAGCAGCGCCTCGCGCACGCTCTACGACAGCTCGCTGCGAGGTGCCTTGTCGGTCAACCCCTCTCTGGGTCTCGTTGCGGAAGGGAGGCTGGTTTCCGCGGCCGAGGGAGTGTATCCCTATGCGAGCGCCGGCGTGCAGTTCAACGGCGAGCGGGGTAGGGCATGGCTGAGCGCCGGGCGGTGGATGGCCGAGAACCTGGATCAGGGGGGCTGGTCGATCGGCGGGCAGGTGAATCTGTCGCCGCGGGTGGCCGCACACGCCTCCTTCGCCCGCGAGGCTGACGATCCGCTATATTGGAACGGGCCGCGCACGATCTGGCGGATCGGGATGAGCCGCCGGCTGGGTAGCCGGAACCTCGCCCCGAGCGCGCTGCCTCCTCCCGAAGACTTCCAGACGACGGAAGGGAGTGTCGTCCTGCGGGTGGAAGCGGACGAGGTCGATCTCGACAAGGACGGCGGGGCCCTGGCAGTTGCCGGCGACTTCACCAGTTGGAAGCCGGTTCCGATGACCTTCCGGGACGGAGCGTGGGAGCTCAGCGTCCACCTTCCGCCTGGCATCTATCACTATGCTTTCCAGCTCCCCGACGGGAGCTGGTTCCTCCCCGAGTCGATCCGGAATCGGGTCGACGATGGCTTTGGCGGTGTCAACGGAGTTCTGGTCGTCGTCCAGTCCTGAAGTGCCACCGGAATCGGGGCCTGAAGACACGGACGCAGAACTCGTAGCTCGCGTTCTTGCGGGTGAACGTGAGTGCTACGCCGAGCTCGTCCGCCGCTACCAGGACAGGTTTTTCCGGCACGCGCTGGGAATGCTCGGCACCGCCGACGCCGCAGCGGATCTCACGCAGGACTGTCTGATCCGCGCCTACACACGGCTCTCGACCTGTGCCGATCCCGCCCGCTTTGGAGCCTGGGCCTTTCGCATCCTGCGAAACGGCTGCCTCGACTATCTAAAGGATCGCCGTCGGAATGCCGTTCCTATAGAAGACGAGCTCGTCGTCGGCATCTCCGAGGAGGATCCGATGCTCTCACTCGAGCAGGCCGAGATCCGCGGCGCCGTCTTCCGAGCCCTGGAAGCGATTCCTCCGGCGCAGCGCGAAGCCTTCCTCATGAAGCACGTGGAGGAAGCTTCCTACGAAGAGATGGCGGAGCGGTTGGGTGCCTCCATCAGTGCCCTGAAGATGCGGGTCAAGCGAGCCCGCGAAGCCCTGCAGGTACTCCTCGCCAGCGAGCTCAAGTCCGATTTGTGACCCGAGCCGCGACAAAATCGTCATAAAGTCGTAGCGGCTCTCCGCCGCAGAACCGCAGATGTCAACTCGCTTCCGCTCATATCGAGCGTCGCGTGGGATGATCCGAATTATCATTCTTTTTGCGATGCTGGCGCCCGCGACCTCCCCGCGCGTCGCTTTCTCCCAGGACCCTGAGGCGCGCATCGAAGCCGCTCGCCGCGCCGTTGCGGAAGCGGGTATCCCCACCACCCTCATCGACACGCGGGTGGCGGAGGGCAAAGCCAAAGGAATTCCGATGGAGCGGATCGCCGCGGTGGTCGAGCGGCGTGCCCAGTTACTCGCCAGCGCGCAGGAGGCGATGGCGGGTGTCCCGGGGCTCACTGCCGCGGATCTCGCCGCCGGAGCGGATGCCCTCGAGGCGGGGATCGACCGCGGCTCGCTGCGGGCGGTGATCCAGGGAGCGCGGGCGCAAGATCGGCCAGTGGCGATTGCGGTCCTCACCTATCTGCACCGCGAAGGAGGACTCCCCGTCGGCCTGGCTCTACAACGTGTCCGCACGGCTATGGGGGAGGGGCCGGACGCCTTGCGAACCCTCCCGGGACGCGCGGCTGCAGCCGCCGCGCGCGGCGGACCGCCACCGTGGGCCGGTCCGGGCGTCGGAGGGGAGGCAGCCGGGAAGGCGGGCGCACCGCCGGCGGCCGTGCCGGCACCCGGAGAGCGGCCCGGGCATGGGAGGCCGGAACGATCGGGCCGAGGGATTTCCGGTGGGAATTCCCCCGGCCCTGGTCATTCCGGAACGCCTCCGGGCAAGGGCGGGACGCCTCCCGGACAGGACGGCACGCCTCCCGGGCAGGGCGGCTCAAACGGACAGGGCGGCTCATCCGGACAGGCAGGTGGGGGATCCACTTCGGGGGGCCCGAGCTTGAATTGATCCGCATAGGGACTCCCGTGGCGGTGAGGTCGATTCGATCCCGAATCGGCCTTTTTTGCTGCCGTCGGGACGGCTTGCTCACGGGCGCAAATACTCTGTATGGTTTTACCGCCGTGTGACCGATACTGCTCTCCAGGCGTCACTTAGATGGAAGGAAGGACCGTGCTTCCCGGCAGGAAGCAATCAGAATCCCACCACTACCGTGAAGCAAATTTTCCTCAGAAGTCTTTCGCTCGTGGCCCTGCCGCTCCTGCTGGCGGCCTGCAACAGCCAGAGCACCGGGCCGGTTGCGGAAGGGGATGCGCGACTCTCGCTACTCCTCACCGACGCACCTGGCGACCTGCGAGCCGCCGTGGTGACGATCAGCGACATCTACCTGCAGGGGGGAGACGCCACCGGCCGCATCTACCTGCGCCAAGACGACCCGGTCACCACCGACCTGCTGTCGCTCGCGAACGACGTGGTCGAGCTGGTCGACGACCACGAGATTCCGGCGGGGCGGTATTCGCAGCTGCGCTTCGTGATCAGCGGGGCGTACATCGAGCTGGAAGACTCTGACGGGGGAACGACGGTCTACGCGACCTCTCCCGACTATGAGGGCCTGCCGGCGGGCGTCGAGGTGGACGGGGAGCTGCAGTGTCCAAGCTGCGCGCAGAGCGGGTTCAAGGTTCTGCTCGGTCCGGTCAACGGCGACCATACCGGGGGAGATGCGGAGGAGGTAGACGACGTCGAGGTGGTCCTGGAGGGCGAAGAGACGCTGCTCGTCGACTTCGACGTCTCGCGGAGCTTCGGGCACGAGGCGGGCAATTCCGGCAAGTGGGTGATGAGGCCGACGCTCAAGGCCACGCGGTTGGTCACGGCGGCCGAGGTAGTCGTGAACCTGGGCCTGGATGATCCGGAGCTGCCGCTTCCCGAGCTCGAGGGCGCGCCGCTGGGTCTGACAAGTTTCACGGCGACGCTCACGCCGGCTGGCGGCGGCGATCCCCGGACGGCCGAGCTCACCGACGCGGATGGGGATGGCGTGTACGAGGCGCGGTTCGGCTATCTGTTCCCCGGCGAGTACTCCGTCGGCCTGGTCGGGCCGGAGGGAATCGCCTTCCTCACCAACGCCACGCTGCCGGTTGCGGTAGAGGTTTCCGAGGGTGGTGAAGCCACCGTGGACCTGCGGCTCACCGAGATCACCCTGGGGGAATAGAACGTCCCCACCGCTGGTTGCGTTGGTAGAGGAGCGGGAGGCGGGCCAGGGGGCCGCCTCCCGCTCGTTCGTGTTTCCCTGATGGGGGGCGTGTCTCCCATGGCCCCAGCCGCGAAGCCTGCGACATGGACGCGCGCCGGTGCCCGCGGTTATTCTGCGGGGAAGGGAAAAACGGCGTTCAGGGTGATCGCCCAACGGCAACCGTGGCTTCGATCGCATGACATCCGTGCAGGAAGGAGGTGCTGCACCCCGAGCGGTGGTGCTTCTCAGCGGCGGCCTGGACTCGGCCACCGCCCTGGCGATTGCCCGAGCAGACGGATATCAGCCGTACGCGCTGAGCGTGCGCTATGGCCAGCGTCACGGCGTCGAGCTGGCAGCGGCCCGCCGTGTGGCCGAGGCGATCGGAGTGGCCCGGCATGCCATCGTCGACGTGGACCTGCGCGGGTTCGGCGGCTCGGCGCTCACCAGCGACCTCGCGGTGCCGAAGGGGGCGGATGCGGAGGGCGGGGAAGGGGAGATTCCCATCACCTACGTGCCCGCGCGAAACACGATTCTTCTGTCGCTCGGGCTCGCTTGGGCCGAAACTCTGGAGGCAGAGGCCCTGTTCATCGGGGTGAACGCAGTCGACTACAGTGGCTATCCCGACTGCCGTCCGGAGTATCTGGCCGCCTACCAGCGGATGGCGGACCTGGCGACGCGGGTGGGCGTGGAGCGGCCAGGCGCCATTCGCATCCACGCTCCGCTGCTGTACCTCTCCAAGGCGGAGATCATCCGGCGCGGGGTGGAGTTGGGGGTGGATTACGGGATGACGATCTCCTGCTACGATCCCACCGACGACGGCGTTGCCTGCGGTGAATGTGCGGCCTGCCGCCTCCGCCTGCGCGGCTTCGCCGAGGCCGGGCTGGTGGACCCGACGCGGTATCGGACAAGTAGCCCCTGAAAGATCGGCACGATGAGCAACTCACCGGGCTCCGCCCCGCTCACCCGGGCGCAGAGCGACATGATGACGCAGGTCGACGCGATCCTTGGACGCCATCCGCGCATCCAGCCTTTGCTCGAGCGCGGCTGGACGCTCGACCTCGGCTGCAACGACACCGCGATCTGGGTCACGGCGGTCGGACCGGAGCGTTCCCGGGCGGAAGCGCGACTGGATGCGCCACGGTGGTGGCTGCCCTCCCGTTCTGGCCGGGCGCTGGCCATCACCGAGGAACTGGTCCAGGCGCTGGAGTCGGCGCTCTCGTCCACCGATTGAAGCCCCTTCCCCGGGACGGCATCGCATCGGCGAAGCCCCTTGCCCCAGCCGTTATCCAGCTTCACCAGGTCCCACGGGCAACGGCGCGTAGAGTCGAATAGCGCGCTCAACGCCTGGCACAACATCATGTGCCTTGCCAGGCACATATCTTACGTCAAAATTGTGTGAGCCACGATCCTGTGCCCTCGCGCCGGGTGCTGAAATGACTGTGCAGCCAAACGTCGCGCGCGCGGTAACGCGCCGCGAGCAGATGGAGACCGCCCGCATCCTGATCGTAGAGGACGACCCCTCGATCGTGATGCTCCTGCAGTGGATGCTGCGGCAAGAGGGCTACCGGAACCTCGCCACCACCAGCGATGCGCGGCAGGTGGTGACCCTGTTCCGGACCTTCCATCCGGACCTGGTGCTGCTCGACCTGCACCTACCCTACCGCAGTGGCCTCTCCCTTCTCGAGGAGATCCGCGCCGAGCTGTCCGAAGACGAGTATCTGCCCGTGCTGGTGCTCACCGGCGACATCTCGGCTGAGGCGCGGGAGAAGGCGCTCACCAGCGGCGCCAAGGATTTCCTCCGCAAGCCCTTCGACCAGATCGAGGTGCTCCTGCGCATCGAGAACCTGCTGGAAACGCGGTTCCTGCACCGCCGGCTGGCGGATCGCCGTGCCGAGCTGGAGCGGGAGGTCGAGGAGCGCACGCGCGAGCTGCAGGCGGCTCAGATCGAGATCCTCGACCGGCTCACCACGGCCGTGGAGATGCACGATGACATCACTGGCCATCACACCCGCCGGGTGGGTGAGGTAGCGGCGAGCATGGCCAGCGTGCTCGGCCTGGATGCGCAGAAGGTCGACCTGATTCGCCGTGCCGCTCCGCTGCACGACGTGGGCAAGGTGGGGATTCCGGACACGCTGCTGAAAAAGCCCGGCCCCCTCACCGAGGAGGAGTTCGGGCTGGTGAAGACGCACACCACCATCGGCGCGCGGATGCTCGAGGGCGGCGCCTCGGAGCTGATGCGCGTGGCGCGCGACATCGCGCTCTCGCACCACGAGCGCTGGGACGGCACGGGGTACCCTCACGGACTGCGGGGCGAGGAGATCCCGCTACCGGCGCGCATCGTCGCGTTGGCGGACTACTGCGACGCCCTGGCGCACGATCGCCCATACCGCAAAGCCTGGCCGCGAGAGAGGATCCGGAAAGAGGTCAGGCGGCAGTCGGGCGCTCATTTCGATCCTCAGGTGGTGGAAGCCTTCTTCACCCTCTGAGGACCGCGCCTCTATGGCGGACCCGACGCTTGCTGCTGCGCCGGCGGCTAACCCATTGCCGGGTCGAGGCCGCCGGATCAGCCCTGGGCTGCCTCCTGCAGCTCGCGCTCCAGGCCCTCCTCCCACTCCCGACGCTCCAGCATGCGGGCCTGTGCGCGCACGGTTCGCCGGAGCTTCCGCATCTCGAGGAGCGACTTGACCCGCAGAAGTACCTCGATCTGCTCGAAAGGCTTGGTGATGAAATCGCGCGCCCCCTCGGCGAGGGCGCGAACCTTCGCCTCCGGCTGCACCTCTCCCGTCATCACCAGGATCGGGAAGTTCCGGTCGCCCGCCAGCAGCGGTTTCAGCGCGCGCAGGACATCGTATCCGTCCAGATACGGCATCTGAAGGTCGAGGAGGAGGATGTCAGGACGGAAGGAGTCGAACAGAGTGACGGCTTCCCGCGAGTCGGTCAACGTCGCCAACTCGCGGTAACCCGCCTGCTGGAGCAGCTTCTCCAGCGACCAGACGAGGCTGTCCTCGTCGTCGACGATCATGATACGTCCGCCACCGGAGTCGGCGCAGAGCACGGGCGCCGGAGCGGACTGCGTGGGCTGGATGGGAAGATCCGTACGCCAGTATAAGTCCGCCTTGCTGTACCGGGCCGCTCCCCGATTCCCAGGGCAGACGAAAAGGTTGCGGGTAAGGTGGGAGCGGTCGTACGACCGACGGTCGGGGAAAACGATCGGCGACAGGTGCTCCTCGCCACAACTCTTGCAACGGTAGTAGAGCGGCATGTCCAAACAGGTGGTCTCACGATCGCCGCAATGGCGGCTTGGCATATTGTAGCGTAAGATCGAGTATCGACGGGCTTGCCCTGAAGCATTAGCATTGTCTGTCGGAAACCGTGTGGTGACGGGCCGACCCCTTAACCGGGCGCCGAGCGCCGGGAGTCACACCAATGGCGAGTGAAGTCCGCGGTGAGTTCACCGTCGGGGTGGAGGAAGAATATCAGCTCGTCTCCACCACGAGCCGGGAGCTGGTGAGTCGTGCGCGGCACGTACTGGCGGCGGACTGGGCGGGTGAGCTCCAGGCGGAGGTGCACGAGTCGATGGTCGAGGTTGGCACTCACGTCTGCAGCAATGCCGCTGAGCTGGCCTCCGAGCTGAGTCGGCTGCGCCTCCAGGTCGCCTCCACGGCGGCGAGCCAGGACCTTGAAGTGGTCGCCGCGGGTGTGCACCCGTTCAGCTCCTGGGAGGGGCAGTTGATGACCCGCGGAGCGCGCTACGATCGCATCCGCGAGCACTTCGCGCGCGTGGTGCGAACCGAGCAGGTTTTCGGGATGCACATACACGTGGCCATCCCTTCGAGTGAAGATCGCGTACGGCTCCTCGTTGCCACACGCTGGTTCACCCCGCACCTTCTCGCCCTTTCCTCCAGCTCGCCAATCTACGAAGGGCGCGACACGGGATTCGCCAGTTACCGGAACATCCTCTGGCGGCGACTCCCGCTGACCGGCCCCTTCCCGGGCGTCCACTCGGAGGAGGAGTACGCGCGGTTCGTAGCGCTGCTGGTCGGCTCGGGAGCCGCGATGGACGAGGGCACCATCTACTGGAGCATCCGTCCGCACCCGGAGTACCCGACGGTGGAATACCGCATCTCCGATGTCTGCCCGCGACTGGAGGATGCCGTGGCGATCGCGGCGCTGACCCGGGCGCTCACCGCCGCTGCCGCCGCGGGCAGCCTCGCCCATCCGACCACCGGCCTGGTCGACGCGGCGGACGTGTCGGTCATCTCGGCGAACGAGTGGACGGTGGCGCGATACGGATTGGACGCACGGATCATCGATCCCAGCTCCACCTCCGGAACCGTCTCGATTCGCGATGCGATCCGCCGGCTGGTCGACGAACTCGCACCGATCTCCCGACAGCTCGGCGACGGCGAAGTGCTGGCAGGCATCGGGGAGATCCTGGAGCGCGGCAACGCCTCCGATCGAATGCGCGAACGGATGACACACGGTCGGGACCTCACTGATCTGGTTGCATGGCTGGTGGGCGAATCGACGTTGGGCACGGGGATGGATCGGCGGGACTCGCAGCGCGAGGGTTGGAAGGACGAGGCCGCTTCGGCGCAGATGGAGTCGTGAGCCCGGAGCGCTGGTTCGTGCTCTCGGCGCGGCTCCCCCTGTATGACCCGCTCCGCGAGCTGCTCGGGGAGGGGCTTCTTGCTCTCGGCGGCCTTTCGGTGGCGGAAGAGGGAGAGCTGCTCGTCACCTATCTTCCACCGCCCGACGATCCCGAGGCTTTCCTCGAGCACGCCCGGTCCTTCCTGATGGAATGGATCCTAGACGACGAGCCTCCGGAGCTCGCCTGGTGGTGGCAGGAGGACGAGGACTGGTCCCGGGAATGGAAGAGGGGTCTGGGGCCGCGCCAGGTGACCGACCGAATCGTGACCAAGCCGTCGTGGGTGGCCTACGACGCCGCGCCGGGCCAGATCGTCATCGACATCGATCCCCAGATGGCGTTCGGCACCGGCGAGCACGCCACCACGCGGGGATGCCTGCGTCTGCTGGACGGCCAGGTGCAGGCTGGCGATCGCGTGCTGGACGTCGGCTCAGGGTCGGGCATCCTCTCCATCGCAGCCGTACGGCTGGGCGCACGCGAGGTCGTCGCGATCGAATACGACGCGGACGCGAACGTGAACGCCCGGGAGAACCTTGCCCGGAACGAGGTCGACGACCGCGTTCGGCTCATCGAGACGATGGCCAATCCGGCCTTGATCGCCGCCGAAGGCCCCTTCGACCTCGTCATGGCCAACATCCTGAGCAGCGTGATCCAACCGTTGCTGCCCGTCTTTCGCGTGGCGCTCTGTCCGAGAGGACGGGTGATCGTGAGCGGCATCCTCCAGCGGGAGCGCGACGAGGTGGTGGCCAGCGCCGAGGCCGCGGGGCTGCGCGTGGCGAGGGAGGACCGGGAAGAGGATTGGTGGTCCGCCCTGCTCGTGCCTGTCCAGGAACCCTGATCGACGAGAGAAATGGCCGAGAACTGCATCTTCTGCAGGATCGTCGCGGGCGAGCTGCCCGCCTCCATGGTCTACGAGGACGAGACGGTGGTCGCCTTCAAGGACATCCGTCCCCAGGCCCCGGTACACGTGCTGGTGGTGCCGCGGGAACACGTCGATTCGATCGCCCACCTCGACGACTCCCACGCGGAGATGGCGGGAAAGACGATTCTCGCGGTGGAAAAGGTGGCGCGGGCCGTGGGCGGGCTGGAGGAGGGCTATCGGGTGATCATCAACTGCGGCGAGGCGGGCGGCCAGACCGTCCCGCATCTGCACCTGCATCTCCTGGGCGGGAGGCGGTTTTCCGAGGGGATGGTGCGCGACTGAGGGCGCCCGGTCGGCGGGGATCCATCTCCTGAACGCGCGAAGGCCCTGCCACATTTCACGACAGGGCCTTCGTTCCGTTCCAGTGGAGCGTGGGGGGCTCGAACCCCCGACCCCCGGCTTGCAAAGCCGGTGCTCTCCCAGCTGAGCTAACGCCCCTCAATCCACGAAAAATAGCCAATTTGCGCGATCCGGTCAACTTCAGCTCCCAGCACGCGCGTTTGCCGTGATCGAGTCTCAGCTCCAGACCCCGGACTACATCGTCGTCGCCGGCTACTTCGTCGTGCTCCTCGCCATCGGCGTGTACCTGAAGCGCTTCATGCGCCAGGCGGGCGACTACTTCACCGGCGGCCGACGCATGCCCTGGTGGCTGGCCGGGGTGTCGTACTACATGACGACCTTCTCGGCCTTCGCCTTCGTGGCCTACGGCGAGGTCGCGTACCTCTACGGCTGGGTCGCGGTGACACTCGGGTGGGTCTCGGTGCCAGCCTGCCTGGTAGCCGCGCGTTGGACGGCGAGCCGCTGGCGACGGGCGCGGGTGGACACGCCGGTCGAGCTGCTGGAGGCCCGCTACAGTCCCTTCTTCCGCCAGCTCTTCGCCTGGAGCGGCTTTCCCCTACGCATCGCGGACGATGGACTCCGTCTCTATTCCCTCGGGGTCTTCGTATCCGTGGCGATGGGGATGGACATCTTCTGGGCCATCACCGTCTCGGCGGTCGTACTCCTGGTCTACACCTTCCTGGGAGGGCTGTGGGCGGTGGCGGTGACCGATTTCGTGCAGGGCATCGTCCTCTTCCTCGCCCTCCTGATCATCTTCCCGCTGGCGCTGGTGCGCGGAGGCGGGTTCGACGGGTTGCTGGAATCCGCCCCGTCCGCCGGGTACCTGAGCGCCTTCAACCCGCCGTACTCCGCCGTCTACGTGCTGGGCTTCTTCATCCTGATCCTGCTCAACTACAACGCGGGTTGGGCGCTGGTGCAGCGCTTCTACAGCGTCGAGGACGAGGGGGAGGCGAGGAAGGTCGGGCTCCTGGCCGCGGCCCTGCACGTGATCGGACCGCCGCTCTTCTACCTGCCGGTGATGCTGTCGCGCGACCTGCTGGCGGGACTCGAGAACACCCGCGACGCCTACGCCGCCATGTCGCTCGAGTTGCTACCAGTCGGGCTGATGGGGGTCATGATCACGGCGATGTTCGCGGCATCGATGTCCACCTTGAGCTCCGAGTACAACGTGCTCGCCAGCGTGGCCACGCGGGACATCTACCAGCGGCTCTTCCGACCGAACGCCTCCGAGGAGCACCTGCTGCGAGCGGGCCGCGTGTTCACCGTCGTCATCGGCCTGGTGATCCTGGGGATCGGGCTGCTGGTGGCGCTCTATCCCGATACGCCGCTCTTCAGCATCATGGTCACCGTGTTCGGGGTCGCGGTCGCGCCGATGATGCTGCCGCTGCTCGGGGGCCTGTTCTTCCGTCGCCTCTCGAAGCGCGGGGCGATGTTCGGCTTCCTGGTCGGGCTGATCACCGGCTTCGCCACCCTTGCCCTGCAGCGGCTCTACCTGCCGGGGCTGGGGCGCTTCGATCCGGAGTGGATCACCTTCGAGTTCGGCGCCTACGCGATCTTCATCAACGTGGGGGTGACCGTGCTGGCGATGATTGCCTACACCGTCTTCGAGCGCCGCGACGCGGAGGAGGTGGAGCGCAGCCGTCGCTTCTTCGCGCGCATGGACACTCCACTCGAGGCGGATCGGGAGCCGGCGGTCGAGCCTGCGGCGGAGTCGACGCCGTCCCCCTTCCGTGCGACCGGGCTCGGTACGGCCGGTATCGGGGTGCTCCTCCTGGGCGCTGCCTTCTTCACCGCGACACGACAGGGCATGATGATCGACGTGGCGGCGGGTATCGCGCTCACGGTCGGCGGGCTCTGGATGTACCGCCGGTCTACCTCCGAACCGAGGGCCTCGGTCGGGGTGATGGATGAACAACGGCGGGAAACCCTCACCGGTGCGGAGCGGAGATCGTGAAGATCGACATCGCGGAGACCAAGCAGATCATGGGTGAGCGGGCGGCGGCGCTGGGTGCGGAGCGTCTGCGGGAGGCGCTGCGGCGAGACGGTAAGGCCGCCATCGTCCTCGCCACCGGTGCCTCGCAGTTCGAGATGCTCGCGGCGCTGGTGACGGAACCCGAAGTCGACTGGGGACGCGTCACCGCCTTCCACCTCGACGAGTACGTCGGACTTCCGGCAACCCATCCGGCCTCGTTTCGCCGCTACATGCGCGAGCGGTTCGTGGAGCGGCTGCCGACGCCGATCGGCGCCTTCCATTACATCGACGGAGAGGCGGATCCGGCAGCGGAGATCGCACGTCTCTCCGACCTGGTGAGGCGTACTCCGCTGGCGGTAGGCTTCGTCGGCATTGGTGAGAATGGCCACCTGGCGTTCAACGATCCCCCGGCGGACTTCGAGACTGAGGAGCCTTACCTGCTGGTAACGCTGGACGACGCCTCGCGTCGCCAGCAACTAGGGGAGGGGTGGTTCCCCTCGATCGAGAGCGTGCCCCGGGAGGCGATCTCCATGTCCATCCGCCAGATCCTCTCGGCCGACACCATCGTCTGCACCGTGCCCGACCAGCGGAAGGCCGAGGCGGTGCGCGCCGCCGTGGCCGGGCCGGTAACGGCGGAGGTTCCGGCGTCGGTACTGCAGCGACATCCCCGCTGTCATCTCTTCCTCGACCGCGCCTCGGCATCGCTCCTCTCGTCAGGCGCGGCGTCGTGAGCGACCTCCTGCCGCACCGCTTCTCCGGGCCGGCGCTGCTCGACCTGCAGGTCAACGGCTACGGGGGCTTCGATTTCAACTCCGATCCGGCTACCTGGGCGGCCGCGGATTTCCGCCGGGTGCGCGACGGCCTGGCAGGGCGCGGGGTGGCCGTCGTCCTGCCGACCCTGATCACCGCTCCGACCGACCGGCTCGTTGCCGCGGCCCGGCGCTACCGGGAGATCCTGCGGGAGGATCCCGAACTGGAGCCGAACTTTCCGCGCCTGCACCTCGAAGGCCCCTTCATCTCGCCCGAAGACGGCCCGCGCGGGGCGCATCCGCGGGAATCCTGCGCTTTGCCGGTCGAGCAGCCCGATCTGGTGTGGCGGGTGATGGAGGAGAGCGGGGGAAGGGTGGGGTTGGTGACCCTGGCGCCGGAGCTGCCCGGCGCGCTGGAGCTGGTCGAGCGCCTGAGCGAGGCGGGTATCGTGGTGGCGATCGGACATACCGCCGCCTCCGCCGAATGCCTCGACGCGGCGGTACGGGCGGGCGCTCGCCTGTCGACGCATCTGGGGAACGGGTCGCACCAGATGCTGCCGCGGCTCGACAACTACGTGCAGGCGCAGCTCGGAGACGACCGCCTGGCGGCCAGCTTCATCGCGGACGGGCACCACGTGCCCTGGTACACATTGAAGAACTTCCTCCGGGCGAAGACGGCGGCTCGGTCGATCCTGGTGAGTGACTCCGTCGCCGCCGCCGATGCACCGCCGGGCCGCTATTCGATCGGCGACGCCGTCGTGGAGGCGACGCCGAGCGGACGGGTCCAGGTGCCCGGGCAGCCAAACCTCGCGGGCTCGTCACTCACCCTCGACCGCGCCGTGGTGAACGTGGCAACCCATTGCGGCTTCGGGTTCGAGGAGGCGTGGGCGATGGCCTCCACGACCCCCGCGGCCCTGCTCGGACTGACGCCACCACGGGAGGTCGAGGTGGAGGTGTCGGCGGAGGGGTGTAGGGTGGTCTCCTAGCCCCGGTCGCTGTCACAAAATCGAACGGGGACAGGCCTTTTTCGGCCAAACCTTGCGCGGACGGGCTACGTGCGTTCACGTACCCCGGCGCTAACGTCCGGCCGCCCGGCCGGGCGAATGACCCGATCTCCTGCAGGGGGCGTGCGGCGTCCCCTCACCTTCCATTTCCAGTGTCAGCCCGATGAGACCTCTCGCGACCACCGTTCTGGCGATCTCCGCCCTGACAGCGTGCGGGCCTTCGGCCCCAGCAACCTCCTCGCAACCGGGGCCGCCCAATATCGTCATCATCATGGCGGACGATATGGGTTGGGGCGATATCCAGCCTTACGGCCAGGAGAAGATCCAGACACCGAATCTCGCCCGCATGGCGGCTGAGGGAACGCGTTTCACGGCGTTCTATGCCGGAAGCACGGTCTGCGCGCCGTCGCGGAGCGTGCTGCTGACCGGGCAGCATACCGGCCACACGCCGATCCGGGGGAATCGCGAGGTCTTGCCGATCGGGCAGGCGCCGCTGCCCGCCGAGGCGGTCACGCTTGCTGAGGTCCTCAAAGACCGCGGCTATGCGACGGGAGTGTTCGGCAAATGGGGGCTGGGTGCGCCGGAGTCCGAGGGGATTCCCACTCGCCAGGGCTTCGACGAGTTCTTCGGCTACCTCGATCAGCGGCGGGCGCACTTCTACTACCCGGAGTTCCTCTGGCACAATGAGACTCGCGTGCCCCTGCCGAACCGGACCGAGCCCGCCCCCAACACGGTGGGTGCCGGTCGGGCGTTGGAGAAAGGGGAGTATAGCCACGACCGCATCGCCACCGAGGCGCTCGAGTTCATCGACGAGCATCGCGACGGTCCCTTCTTCCTCTACGTTCCATTCACCATCCCGCACGCTGAGCTGGCCGCGCCGGAGGACGCGTTCGCGCCGTACCTGGACGCAGACGGCAACAGCATCTTCCCCGAGACACCTTTCCCCGGGGAACACTACGGCCCGCAGCCCATGCCGCACGCGGCCTACGCGGCGATGATATCACGCATGGACCGCGATGTCGGCCGCATCCTCGACCGTCTGCGGGAATACGGACTGGCCGAGAACACCATCGTGCTCTTCACCAGCGACAACGGTCCCAGCGTGGAGGGCGGTTCCGACCCGGACTTCTTCGCGAGCTCTGGCCCCTTCCGCGGGCGCAAGCGGGACCTCTACGAGGGGGGGATTCGCGTGCCGATGATCGCCTGGGGTCCGGGGCGCATCCCGGCGGGCGCGGAGAGCGACCAGGTCTGGGCCATGTGGGACATCTTCCCGACGGTGGCGGAGCTCGCCGGTGCCTCGGTACCGGACGAGGTCGACGGTCTCTCCATGGTGGCCGCGCTGACCGGTGAAGGGGAGGCTCCGGAGCACGACTACCTTTATTGGGAGTTCTACGAGCGCGGGAGCGCCCAGGCGGCACGCATGGGGGACTGGAAGGCGGTGCGCCAGCCGATGCTCAGCGGGGAGATCGAGCTGTACAACCTGGCGACCGATCCCCGCGAGTCCCAGGACCTGGCGGCCTCTCACCCGGATCTGGTGCAGCGCTTCCTGGAGATCATGGAGGAGGCGCACACGCCGTCCCCCATGTGGGAGGTGCCCAGCTAGCCGCTTGTCGCTCACGGGAGGCCGCGCACCCGGCTCCGCCGGCGAGCCTGGCGCGCGCGCCTCGAGGTCACTGGTAGACCGCGATGCGGTGACTCCTCACCCGCGGCTTCAGCACCCTGCCGAGCTGGTCGCCGACGATCACGTTGGTCTCCACATTGGGCATGTGGCAGTCGACGCAGTTGCCGGGCATGGCGGCACCGTGGTCGGCGTCGAGGGACTCGCCGGGTACGTGGCAGGAGGTGCAGACGGCGGTGAACTCGCTGATGTCGCGCTGCGGCCGGTGCACGTCGTGGCAGGTAGAGCAGGTCATGTCGCTCTGCTGGAAGCAGGCGCTGCGGGCCAGCAGGGCAACCTGGTTGCCGTGCACGTCCACCGGCTCGTCTGGCGAGGGCTCCGGCTGGTGAAGGTAGGCCGACAGCGGCTCCCCCGGTCGGTAGGAGAAGGGCGGCTGGATCGACTCGCCGATGCCCCCATGGCAGAGTGCGCATCCGTCTACTCGCCGCTCCCGCGGAAGATCAGCGGGGTTCACGATCGCCGCGCTCCGGAGCCATCGCCACACGCTACCGGTCTGAGCCCAGCGAACGTGCTCGCCCCCCGCCCCGTGACAGGTCTGGCAGGAAATCCCCGGGACGAGCGACGCCGTATCGTACCGATTGCCGCCGCCCAGGGAGGGCAGCGAGGCGGCGTAGGTGGAATGGCACTCCAGACAGCGCGGCGGAACCGGACGATTGAAGTTCGCGACGCCGTCGCGATACCCCGGGCTGTTCGCCCAGCCGATCCCGGTCCAGTGGGAGATGGGGAGCTGGAAAAGGAGGTCGCTCCGCCAGTAGAGGTATGACTGGCCCTTTCGCCCCGATCCGACGACGATGTCGAAGCGTTCGATCGTGCGTGTCGTGTCGCTTCCGCTACTCTCCACGGCCTCCTGGAAGAAGTCTCCTCCCGCCTGGACCATCCGGAAGAAGAGCCGCGGGTTCGAAGTTCTGAGGACGTTCTCCCCTTCCGCAAAGCTCCCGTGAATCGTCTCCGCGCTGGCCGGCGCCGAGGTGCCAGCGTGCGCGGTGCCGAGGAACTCGGCTTGCTCCTGATGACAGGCGACGCAGGTCGAGTCGCCCACCAGCGTTTGGGATGCCAGACGTAGCGCCTCCGGCTCATGGCAGCCGAGAACGATCGACAGCAGCGGCAACGACCACACAGCACGGGAGGACCTGAAGCGGACGGCGAGCATATCGTGCGGAGGGGTGTGTGGGGGATGGACTCCACGCGGGCGTGGTCGCAGGGATGGGTCTCCAGAGCATAGCCTGGAGCGTCATCCCTGGAAAGATGGCGGTGGGCACGCGGATGGAGGCGCCGGACCCGGTTTGCTTGCCCCACAGGACGTCAAGTCATAAGATGATCAGGACTATACACGCCACGAAGCCGACGTGCGACCGTGCTCCTCCTGCGGTCGTGAGCTTCCCTGCTTTCCCATCGGGAGCCTGAGGCCTTCGTACGCCACGCCTTGCCATGCGAACCCTCCTCGCGTTCATCCAGCTCGCGCTTGCGTCTGTTCGTGCGGCCGATGCGGCCGCGTCCGGTCCGTTGCCTTCACCTCCGCTTTCACCTCCAACGAAAGGATTGCCCGCCCCCACGTAACCAGTCCGGTAGTTCGTTCCGCTCTCAATCGCGACGATTTCGGTCCACTCCAGCAGCGATGTGCGAACCACCAATGGGAACGAATCAATGTAGGATTCCGCGGAGCCTCGCGAGTCAGGATCCCGCCCCCGATAGAGGGTGGATGCGGTCCGGACGGCGGGGTTTTCTCGTCCTGGCACTCCTGCTCTTCTCCGCGGTGCCGGCCGTGGCCCAGCACGCCATCTCGGGCCGCGTTACGGACGCAACAACGGGACAGCCGCTGCCAGGCACGCAGGTGAACGTCCAGGGAACCGGGATCTCCACGCTGACCGATACGGACGGCCGGTTCCAGCTGACGGCTCCGTCCCCCAACGACGTGATCGTATTCTCGAGGCTCGGCTACACGACCGTCGAGGTTGCGATCGACAACCGCACCGAGATCAACGCCCAGTTGACCTCGAGCGCGGTGGAGTTGGAGGGGGTCGTGGCGATCGGGTACGGGGAGGCGCGACGCGCCACCCTGACGGAAAGCGTGGGGGTCGTCGAAGCCGAAGAGATTCAGAAGGCCACCATTGCCAGCCCCGACCAGGCGATTCAGGGACGCGTCTCCGGCGTTCAGGTGACGACCGAGTCCGGAATCCCCGGCGCGCCGGTGGCGATGCGAATCCGCGGGGTGGGCACGGTGGGCAACACCCAGCCACTCTTCGTGATCGACGGCGTTCCGATCGGCAAGGGAACCGCCGGGACTGCGAGCCCGCTAGCCACCATCAACCCGAGCGATATCGAAAGTATCTCTGTTCTGAAGGACGCGTCGGCGGCATCCGTCTACGGCATGCAGGCGGCCAACGGGGTAGTGCTGATTCAGACCAAGCAGGGCCGACTCGGCAAGCCGACGATCCAGTACGACGCCTACTACGGGATACAGCGCTTCCCGAAGTACTTCGACCTCAACGACGCGCAGGCGTGGTTGGCGCTGGAGCGGGAAGCGATCGACAACGAGAACAGGTACTTCGGCCGGGTGCCGGGGACTCCCGAGTACGAGTTGCAGCACCCCGATCTGCGGGACGGCTCTCCGGTGCTGCCGCAGTTGCTGGCGCGCAACACCGACTGGACAAGAGTGGGGATTCACAACGACGCGCCGATCACCAACCACAACATTTCGATCTCCGGCGCCTCGGAGGACGTCAACTACTACGTCTCGGGCGGGTTCTACCAGCAGGACGCCATCGTCGACAAGTGGGATCTGCGGCGGTACAGCTTCCGCGCGAACAGTGATTTCAACATCACGAACTGGTTCCGCGTGGGAGAGAACTTCTCGGTCTCCAACCAGACGACTCTGCGGGGCTCGGCCAACTACGGCGACGGCACGATCCTGAACAATGTGCTGCAGCAGCCGCCGATCTTCCTGGCCTATGACCCCGCCCTCGTCAGTCCAACCAACCCCAAGGGGCTGACCGGGAACTATCAGACCGCGGGATTCACCCGACCGAACCTCAACTCCACCAACCAGCTGGTGGACGTGAACGATCGCACTACCCGTGTGATCGGCAGCGTCTACGGCGAGGTCGACCTGCTTCCGGGCCTCACCGTCCGCTCGCAGAACTCCGTCGACTGGGGGATCAATAGCATCTACTTCTGGCAGCCGGAGCTCACCAACGAGATGACGGGCTTCGCTCGGGCGGAGATCGCCGAGGACATTCGCAGCGACAACTACACCCTGGTCTCCACCAACACGGCCAACTACGTCGCGTCTTTCGGTGACCACAATCTCGAGCTCCTCGGCGGGCTGGAGACCAACATCTTCCGCGGCAACAGCCTGAGCCTGCAGACGACCGGCTTCGTCAACACGATCTACGAGCTGCGGCGGATCGTGGCGCTTGGCGACCAGATGCTGAAGAAGGGCGGCGGTGCCGGAGAGCAGAACCGCGTGGGATACATCGGACGCCTGAACTACAACTACGCCGACAAGTACCTGCTCACCGCCAGCATCCGTCGCGACGGAGTGTCGACCTTCGCACCGGGGCACCAGTGGGGGACCTTCCCGGCGATCTCGGCGGGCTGGCGCGTCACCGAGGAGCCCTGGTTCAACGTACCCTGGATCAACGAGCTGAAGCTCCGTGGCAGCTGGGGTCAGCTTGGCAACTCCGAGATCACGGGTGGGCAGTACCCGCAGTACGTGTCCGTGCTGCTCTGGGCCGACTACGAGATCGGCGGGCAGGTGCAGCTCGCGCCGACTCCGCAGCCACGACTGGCCAATCCGGAGCTGAGCTGGGAAACCAACGAGACCACCGACATCGGCTTCGAGACCAGCCTCTTCGACAACGCCTTCGATTTCGCCGCGACCTATTACCGGCGCGACACGAAGGACTTCCTCCTGGCGATTCCGGTGCCGGTGCTCTCGGGCTTCCGCGAGGCGCCCGTGAACGTGGGCTCGGTGCGGAACAGCGGATGGGAGTTCCAGGCGGGCTACAACACGGTTCTCGCCAACGATCTCCTACTGGGCATCAGCGCCAACCTGACCACGGTAAAGAACGAGTTGCGCTCGCTCACCTCGGGAGTCGAGGAGTACCAGCAGGATGGCATCTACCGGACCCAGGTCGGATTCCCCATCGGCCACTTCTTCGCATACAAGACCTGTGGGGTGTACCAGACCAACGAGGAGGCCTCGCAAGTCGTCGACAATACCATCGGCGGAAACCACGCCGAAGCCGGCGACATGTGCTTCCAGGACATTCGCGGGGAGTACGAAAGGGATCCCGAAACGGGTGAGCTCATTGAGACGCCTCCGGACGGGATGATCACCCCGGCGGATCGGACGTATCTCGGCAAGACGATTCCTGATGCCTACTACGGCATCAACTTCAACGCCGCCTACCGCAACTTCGACCTGACCGCCTTCTTCACCGGCGTAACGGGCGTCCAGGCGTACAACCAGGTGCGGCGCAGTCTGGAGACGATGGCGGGTGGCGGGGGCAACCAGCTCGCTACCACTCAGAATCGGTGGACGCCGGAGAACCCGAGCAGGACCATGCCGCGCGCGATCGGCGGCGACCCCGCCGGCAACGCCCGCCTCTCGGATCGCTGGATCGAGGACGCCGACTACTTCCGGCTGAAGACGCTGCAGATCGGATATACGTTGCCCGACGATATCTTCGGCAGCGCGGTGCGCAACACCCGGATCTACCTGTCCGCTACCAACCTGTGGACGCTCACGGACTACAGCGGGCTGGATCCGGAGTTCACCTCGCGCGGCAACGCCTTCAACGAGGCGAGAAACCAGTCGCAGCTCGGGGCCGGTACGGACGACGGCAACGTGCCGCAGCCGCGCATCTTCCAGATCGGAGTCAGCACCACCTTCTGAGGCGCATCCCGCCCTGGCCCGACTGAATCCGGTCGGGTCGGGGAGGGATCGGAGATTCTTCTATCGATGCCAACTCTCATGTTCACTACCCGCAAGCGAGTCGCCCTAGGGGTGGTGGTGCCCGTCGCCTGCGCGCTGGTGCTCGCGCGCTGCGACGGATTGCTCGATACCCAACCGTTCGGCTCGCTCAATACCGGCACTTTCTATAAGACGGCGGGAGATTTCGAGGCGGCTACCATCGGGGCCTACTCGACCCTCCAGAACCTTACCTATAGCGGGCGCGACCAGTCGATCTTCGAGCAGATGCTCCTGCCGGACGACGACACCCGCGCCCCCGGCTCGGACGAGGACAGCGATTTCTCCTGGACGCCGACGAACAACAGCATCGGCTACATCTGGGACGTCAGCTATCGCGGGATCCTCCGGGCCAACCTGATCCTGCAGCAGCTGGAGCTGACCGACCAGCTTACCCCGGAGGAGATCGCTCGGTTTTCGGGCGAAGCGAAGTTCGTGCGTGCCTACTTCAACTTCATTCTCGCCCGGATGTTCGGGACCCCTCCGGTGGTGACGCAGGTCGCGTCATCGATCGAGGAGACCCGGCTGGCTAATTCGCAACCCGGAGAGATCTGGGACCTGATCGAGGCCGATCTCGAGGATGCGATTACCGGTCTGGCGGGGCTCGACCTGGAAGATGGGCGCGCCAGCGAGTGGGCGGCGCGTGCCCTCCTCGGGAAGGTCGAGCTGTACCGGGCCCAGTGGTTCAATCAGCCGGAGAAGTATGCCGAGGCCGAACAGCACCTGCAGGAAGTGGTGAACAGCGGGCAGTTCTCGCTGGTCCCCTACAAGGACAACTTCGACTACCGCACCGAGAACAACGCGGAGTCGTTGTTCGAGCTGCAGGCCTCGTTTGGCACCGACATCAACGGCTGGGCGGCGACCGACGAGAATGGCGGCGGCGCCTCCGCGGGAACGGGCCGTCCGCTGGCAACGGGCGCGGGCGGTTTCAACGGTGTGAACGCGCCGGGCGGGTTCGACTGGGGTGACGGTGGGATCATCATGACCCGGACCTTCGTCGACTTCTTCGAGCGCTACGACTCCGCCACCGTCACCGTTCCCGGCACCGGGCAGCAGGTCAAGGTGGTGGTGCGTGATCCGCGCGCGTACTGGACGTTCTACTCCACGGGCGAGCAGTACGGACGCGCGTGCGACGGCCAGCAGCCGGTTCCCTACAACTTCGTCTGGGGCTGTCAGGGCGCCAATGTGAACGCGACGGAGGCGGCGAGCTGGTCGGTGACGGGCCACACACCGGCCAAGTACATCCGCCCGTACGAGAACTACGCGGGTGGACAGATGCTGAATCAGTCGGTGAGCCAGAACAACGAACGGCTAATCCGCTATGCCGACGTGCTGCTCCTGCTGGCAGAGGCGAAGATCCTCGGCAGCGGCGACCTGGCCGGTGCCGCGGCTCTGATCAATCAGGTGCGCGCTCGTGCGCGGGACGCATGGGACTCGGCGTACGGAGCCGCCTCGGCCGACGCGGATCTGTATGCGAGTTTCACCAAGCCGGCGAACCTGCTCCCCGACGTCGTCCCGGTGTCGCAGGAGCAGATGTTCGAGGCGCTGATGTACGAGCGCAGGGCGGAGCTGTCGCTGGAGTTCTCGCGCTTCGCCGACCTCGTGCGCTGGCTGCGGGCGGGCCTCATCGACCGCTCGGACATCGATTTCGGTGACGACACGGCCAACTCGCGCTTCAACCCGGAGGTCCACCTACTGCGGCCCATTCCGCTCGGGGAGATGGACCTGAACCCGAACCTGCAGCAGAACCCCGGCTACTGAGGCTTCCGTAAGTCCGAGGGTCGACGAAGAACCCCGCGCGGCTTAGGCGCCCCGCGGGGTTCCTTTTGATTGCTGCCCGAGGCATCTGACCGGGCCCGAGGGCGCCTGCACACCAACGTTGCGGACCAGAGAGGCATCTTGCAGGGAATCGGCCCGTAGGGCCGCCTCTACTGGCCGACCTCCATCCGCACCTCCAGCTCCATCGCCTCTGCGGGGCCCATCTCAAAGCCGATCATGCGGGTTCCGGGATTCGGGGAATCGTGCGCCGCAGGGGGCCGCTCCGTTTCGTAAAGCCTCAACTCCGCGGCCTCGGGCGCCACCACTTGCAGGCGAAGCGCCTTGCCGTTCTGCCGCAGGACGGCTTCGTGCGGGGAGCGGATCTCCACCTCCGCGCGGGTGACCATCCCCCAGCGCACCGGGCCGCCGAAGACGTCCTCCAGCCGGTCGCGCACCACCACCTCTCCCACTCGCACGATCTCCACCTCCCGAACGACCCTCTCGGCCTGCCCACGGTAGACGGGCGTTAGGTCAACCACCGTCCGGTTGGGAGTGTGCTCGATGATCCGCGCGTGACCCTCGACGTCGTGCGGCGCGCCGCCGATCACCAGGGTATTGTGCGATAAGTTGTTGTTGCGGAAGACGCGCCAGCGGTCGCTCTCCTGCTCGCGGTTCCACAGGTCCATGCCGAGCGACTCGATACGGTTGTAGTCCTCCGCCCCCAGGTCGTGCGCCCACCGTTCCCCGGCCGCGTCGAGCACGAACGAGCCTGCGTCCATCTGCCCGTGCGGACCGGCCGCAAAGCCTGCCTTCACCCCCACGAAGGTCGCATCGGGGTCCCAGGAGGTCCGGTGCATCGCCACCCCGATCTCGCCGCGCCCCACCCAGTGCAGCGGCATGCGGTTCTCGGCCGGGGTCTCCTGCTCCGGCATCCAGAGCAGGGCAAAGGGGAGGAGACGGGCTCCCGCACCCTTCACTTCCATCGCCTCTTCCGAGCGGAGGTACCGCGGGAGCAGCTCGTTCTCCAGCAGGAGCCAGTCGGGCCGCTGAAATCGTTCGGCGAACCAGTACAGGGCGGGGAGAGGTCCGCGCGTGGGCCCGCCGTCGGCGTAGTTGAAGAAGAGGCCCGTGGGGCCCGTAGCGTGGTTGATGTATTCGGCGGTGCGGTCGAAGCCAGGCTCGCGTGTCAGCTCGAAATCAGAGCCGAGCACGGACTCGAGCTCGGCGATCAGGATTACGTTGAAGGAGGTGCCGTAGTCCCAGTAACCGGGACCCTCCGGATAGGTCCCGTCGGGGGAGAAAGAGGCCTGCATAGACCGCGGTACGCTGGCCACCGCGCTGTGCACGACCTCGGTAGCCATTTCGCGATCCACTTCCAGCAACGCCAGCGCCGCCGCGCTGATTCCCGCTGTACAGACCTGTCCCCAGTTGTTCGTCGCCGTGAAGCACTCCCCGTGGGTCCTCCAGGCTTCGATCCCCTTCTCCAGCAACGCCGTCCGGATGATCTGACGATCGTCCGGTGAGAGCTCGTCGAAGAGCCAGTCGTAGCCGACCGCCACCGCCAGCGACATCTCCGCGGTGTCCAGGAAATGGCTGGGGTTCCAGTCAGGGAAAGCGGAGACGGCCAGGAGCTCCTCACGGGCTCGCTCCAGGAAGCGCTGGTCGCCACTGATGCGATACACCATGGAGAGGGTCAGGATACGACGCAGGGCCTTGCGAGATTCGCTCAGTAGTCGCCGTCCTGTGACCACGTGCTCTACCGGGGCGACGGACAGCATCGCCTCGGCCTGCAGGCGCAGGGTCTGGTAGAGCTCCCGCGCGCGTGCATTCCGCTCGATCTTCTGCCGGATCTGGGAGAAAGTCGAATCGCTCGCGAAGAGCCGAGGGTGCTCGCTACCCGCAGCCACCACGCGGGTGCGAATCTCCTCGAGGCTCACCTCGTGGG
Source organism: Longimicrobiaceae bacterium (assembly GCA_036375715.1). Taxonomy (NCBI): domain Bacteria; kingdom Pseudomonadati; phylum Gemmatimonadota; class Longimicrobiia; order Longimicrobiales; family Longimicrobiaceae; species Longimicrobiaceae bacterium. The sequence goes on from DASVBS010000004.1 coordinate 34,131, forward strand.
CGCGAACCCCCTCGACGCTCGCATCTGTGGGTTCCTGCGCAGCGACGACACCAGGGAGTGCGATTGCCAGGGCGACGACGGTAGCTCGAATCATGGCTCGCGAAGAGGTGGATGAGGGTGCCAACGGTCCGCGAGAGGAGGGACCGGGCTGGTGAGAGGGGTCACGCTGGCGAGCTCCTTGCTCTGCCTCCGCTCCGTTCGAGCCGCAGAGGAGGGCCGTGACCACGACTGCACTGAAGCCATCCCAGCTGAACGAGATCGCCGCGCGGATCGAGCGACGCGAGGCGGTGAAGCTTCAGCTCCCGGACGGCGGTCGGCTCAGCCTCGAGCGCGGACTGCCCTACCTCTTCGTTCATCGCGCGTCGGAAGAGGGCAGGGACGAAGGAACGGTGCGCCTGCTCGGCGGAGAAGCGGCCGTCCTCGCGGCCACGACGGGGGCAAAGGGCGTCGACGCGCTGGTGCGGCGCGTCGCCGAAGCAGGATCCAATACCTATGGCGCTTTTCTCGTCCTCGAGCTGTGGGCCGGGCCTCCAGGGAGCACCACCTTCGCGGTGCGCGGTCCGGCTGGCCCGGCGCCCGAAACGGTCGAAGCGCTCACGCGGGAGCTCGAAGAGGTCGCTCAGCTCTATCCGGGGCTCGACGTCGCGTTTCAGGAAAGTGATGAACGCGGTCCCCCTGGCGCCACCCCTATCCTCTCCATCCGCGAGAGCTGGGAGCGCGGCATCCTGTATCTGGGGCTGGAGATCCCCCCGATCTATCGCGACGGACCGGACGGTCCAGTGTACCCCCGCTTTCTCCGGCGCCTGCAACGCGCCCTTTCACGGGCGCTGCGACAGACGGCGTACGAGTTCATCCGGGTCCAGACCACCTTCGAGCTGGAAAACTATCACGCGCTGGGAACGCAGACCGTCGCCGACTTCGTCCGGGAGGCGGATCGCGCGCTGGCTGCAATCGAGCGCTCCTTTTCGCTGCTGATCCTCACCTCGCCGGTGAACATTGCCGAGGCCTGGGATCGCTTCCGCGCAGATCAATATCAGCGAGACCCGGTCTTCCACTACCGGCTGCTGCCGATGGATCCGGATCTGCTCAAGCGGCAACTCTACAACGTGCCCCTGGAGCTGATCGAGGATCCGGCCCTAGCCTACCTGATGCAGGATAAGCGCGAGGAGCTGGACCGACAGCTATCGATGCTCGGCGAACGCGGATCGCCCGACTTCCGCTTCGGCAGCATGCGCCTCTACGGAGCGGTGGATGACGAGCTCCTCGAGGTGGCGACCGAGCTGCTGCGGACCATCCCGCCGCCCCGGGGCAGGCCCGCCACCCGCGAGAGGTGGGTGGACTCGCGTGAGTTCCTGCGCGCGGCCGAAGCGGAGTTTGCCCACTATGCGCAGCGGCATCCCGCCATCCTGGATCGGAAGATCGAGATCCGGCCCGACCTGGTCGGGCTGATGGTGTCCGAAGGAAACCTGCTGATCGGCTCGCACCTGCGCATCGCGCCGAGTCGGGTCGGGGCCCTGCTCCATCACGAGGTCGGCACCCACGTGCTCACCTTCGTGAACGGCGCCGCGCAGCCGTTCGAGCAGCTGTCCCTCGGCCTGGCGGGCTACGACGAGTTGCAGGAAGGACTCGCCGTGCTCGCCGAGTACCTGGTCGGCGCCCTTGATCGGAGCAGGATGCGCCTGCTCGCCGCGCGGGTGCTGGCCGCCCACGCGGTCGAGCAGGGCGCCACCTTCGTCGAGACATTCGCTCTGCTGACAGGTGGGTACGGATTCACGCCTCGGGGCGCGTGGCACATCGTGGCCCGGGTATTCACCTGCGGGGGCTTCACTCGCGACCTGATCTACCTTCGCGGCCTCATCAGTCTGCTCGCGTATCTCCGCTCGGGTGGAGACCTGCATCCGCTCTACATCGGCAAGATCGCGCAGAGGCACATCCCGGTCGTGGAGGAGCTGCGGCATCGGCGCATCCTGCGCGCTCCGCCTCTCGTTCCGCGCTTCCTCGACGACCCCGCCGCGTTGCGCCGGCTCGAGGCGGTCAGGGCAGGGATCCCGCTGATCGCACTCGTCACAGAAGACCAGCCATGAGAATCGGGTTCGTCGTCAACGACGTGGACACCGAGGTGCCGACCGCAGCGACCGTGCTGATGGCGTGGTCGGCCGCGACCCTGGGCCACGAGGTCTTCCTCATCGGCGTGGGAGACCTCACCTACCGCACCGATGGAACGATTGCCGCCGAAGCCCGCCCCGCTCCGGAGGCCACGGATCAGAAGCGCTTCATCGAGGCGGTGCAGGGACGGGACGCGCCCCGCGAGCGCCTGGTCTGCACCGACCTGGACGTTCTCTGGCTGCGCTACAACCCGGCGGAAGGGGAAGGGGATGCCCTGTGGGAGCGGGACGCGGGCATGGCCTTCGGCCAGCTCGCCATGCATCACGGTGTGATCGTCCTCAACCATCCCTACACACTCTCCTTCGCAGTCAACAAGAGTTACCTCCAGCACTTCCCGGAGTGGGTGCGGCCGCGCACGATCATCACCCGTAACGTGGGCGAGATCCTGGACTTCTACCGCAAGGAGAAGAAGAGCATCGTGCTGAAGCCGATGCACGGCTACGGGGGCAAGGACGTCTATCTGCTGCGGGAGGACACCAGCAACCTCAAGCAGATCGTGGAGACGATCACCCGGTCCAGCTATGTGATCGCTCAGGAGTACCTACCCGAAGCCAAGAAGGGCGACGTACGATTCTTCCTCGTCAATGGCCGCCCGCTCCTGGTGGATGGGAAGTACGCCGCTCTGCGGCGGGTGGGCGCGAGTGGTGACTTCCGCAGCAACATGTCGGCGGGCGGGAAGCCGAGAGCCGTGCGCGTCACCGAGCGCATGCTGGAGATCGCCCGGGCGGTTGCGCCGCGCATCATCGCCGACGGCCTCTTCTTCGTGGGTCTGGACATCGTGGGCGATCGCCTGGTCGAGATCAACACGATCAGCACCGGCGGACTCAACGCCGCGAGCAAGCTCGCGGGCACGAACTTCGGCATCGAGGTGATCCGGGCCATCGAGCGCAAGGTGGAGTATCGCCGCGCCTATGGCCCGCGACTCACGAACCGCGAGCTGGCCACGATGGACTAGCTGCGCCGGGCCCTTACAGGGGGCTGACGCCTTGTCCGCGGCGGGGCTCGGCTCATCGAAAGCGCCCGTGCCTAAAGGGAGGTGGACTGTCGGCGCAGTCAACGCGGCACGGCCCACGGCCCTGGACCGGCGACGCGGACGAGCCCCGCCCGGCGATCGCCCGCTCACGCGCAGCGACTTGCTGCCCCGTCCGAGCCAACCGAGATTGCCTCCGCTGTCGACCCAGGAACCAGAGGCGGAGGAAAAGTGGCGACGATCGTGATCGTTCACGGGTGGTGGTCTGGCGGCTGGTACTTCCAGACCACGGCCCGAAAGCTCCGGGCATCGGGGCATGAGGTGTACACCCCGACGGTCACCGGAGTAGGGGAGCGGGTGCATCTCGCCTCCCCCGAGATCACCCTCGAAACCCATGTCCAGGACATCGTCAACGTTCTCGAATTCGAGGACCTGCGTGACGTGGTGCTGGTCGGGTACAGCTACGGCGGGATGATTGTGACGGTGGTCGCCGACCGCGTCCCCGAACGTATCCGCAGGATCGTCTATCTGGACGCGTTCGTCCCGCGCGATGGGGAGGCGCTGCAGGACATCATCCCGGAGCTGGCGGCCCGCATGGAGGCGCTGGCCAAGGAGAAGGGCGATGGCTGGCGCATCCCCCGCGAGCCGCCGCAACCTCGCAAGACTCCGCAGCCGCTGGGCCCCTTTCGCGATCCCGTCCGCCTTCGCAATCCTGCGGCGAACGCGATTCCGCGCAGCTACGTCCTCTTCTCCGGGAACAGCTTTCCTCACGCTCCGGTAATGGCCCGCATGGCCGAGCGCGCCCGTGAGGGTGGCTGGGAGGTAATGGATCGGCCCTGGGACCACACGGCGCCGGAAACCGAGCCGATCGCATTGGCGGAGCTGTTGCACGAGCTTGCGGATTGAGACGGCCCCGTGGCGTCCTCTTGCGTCCCCCCGCCAGCATACTGATCTTACGAATTCCGACCCCACGGATCCCCTTGCACCCCCAACCCTGCCAGGAGCTTCGCATGGCACGGAAGATCCTCATCATCACCGGCGACGCCGGCGAGACCTACGAGACGCTCTACGCGATCCACCGTTTCCGCGAAGCGGGCTACCAGCCGGTCGTCGCGGCTCCGAGCAAGCGGCGACTGCACCTGGTCATCCATGACTTCGAGCCAGGCTGGGACACCTACGTGGAGCGCCCCGGATACCTGGTCGAGTCGGACGTCACCTTCGACGAGGTGAAGGTCGACGAATACGAGGCGGTGTTGGTGATCGGCGGGCGCGCCCCCGAATACCTGCGCAACGACCAGCGGGTACTCCGCATCGTGCGCGAGTTCCGGGACCAGGATCGCTGGGTTTTCGCCATCTGCCACGGCATCCAGGTGCTGGTGAGCGCTGGCTTCGCACCGGGAGCCCAGATGACGTGCTACGAGCACGTGCGCTACGAAGTAGAAGCGGCCGGGGGCACCTGGCACCCGCAGCAGGCGGTCCGCGACGGCAAGATGGTGACTGGCCAGACCTGGCAGTCTCATCCCGAGTTCTATCGCGAGATCTTCGCCTGCCTCGAGCAGTCGGTGCCCGAGGCAATCGCCGCCGACTGACCCGCTCCATTGTCGGAACGCCCCGCGCCGCGGCCCCTCAGACGGGTCGCGGGCGGGGCATTTCGTGACCCGAACGATGACTCTCAGCACACCGATCACTGGCGGAGAAGCGGCGCGGACGCGTGCCATGCAGTCGCCGATCATCCCGATCGTCGGGGGGCTTGCCCGTAGCACCCCCGGGACGATTTCGCTCGGCCAGGGGGTGGTCTTCTACGGGCCGCCTCCGCAAGCGTTGGAGAGCCTCGCCAGCTTCGTCCCGGTGGCGGGGAACCACCTCTATGGCCCGGTCGACGGATCGCCCGAGCTGCAGGAGGAGATCCGCAAGAAGCTCGCGGCCGACAACGGGATCCGCCTCGCCGACGGCCAGCGAGTGGTGGTCACGGCGGGCGGAAACATGGCGTTCATGAACGCCATCAGCGCCATCGTGGATCCCGGCGACGAGGTCATCCTGCCGCTGCCGTACTACTTCAACCATGAGATGGCGGTGACCATGGTCGGGGGGAGAGTGGTCACTGTCCCCACCGGGGAGGACTACCAGCTGGACCCGGAGGTCGTGGCGCGAGCCATTACCGAACGGACGCGCGCAGTGGTGACGGTGTCCCCGAACAACCCCACGGGGGCGGTCTACCGCGAAGAAGTTCTGCGGGCAATCAACCGTCTCTGCCGCGAGCGCGGCGTCTATCACATCAGCGACGAAGCCTACGAATACTTCGTCTACGACGGCGCCTCACATTTCTCGCCCGGCTCGATTGAGGGGAGCGAAGAGTATACCATCTCGCTCTTCTCGCTCTCGAAAGCGTACGGCTTCGCCAGCTGGCGTATCGGCTACATGGTGGTGCCGGAGCACCTCTGGATGGCGATTCGCAAGGTGCAGGACACCGTCCTCATCTGCCCACCGCTGGTGTCGCAGCACGTTGCCGCCGCGGCGCTGCGGGTCGGCGCAGCCTACCCGCGGGAGCAGCTACGCGAGATCGCGCGAGCGCGACGGGCGGTGCTGGACCAGCTCCGGGCAGTCGAGTCGTTCTGCACAGTGATTCCGACGGAGGGTGCCTTCTACCTGCTGCTCCGGGTTGATCTGAGCCAAGACCCCGTGGCGCTGGTCGAGCGCCTCATAAAGGAGCATCGGGTCGCGGTCATCCCGGGCACCACCTTCGGGCTGGAAGACGGCTGTTACCTGCGTCTGTCGTACGGAGCCCTGCGGGTCGCGGAGGTGGAGGAGGGGGTCGGGCGATTCGTTCGCGGCCTGAGCGCGATTGCGGCGGAGCGGTGAGCGGAGGGAGGGATTACGAATTATGAATTACGAATTACGAATTACGGATTACGGATTACGGATTACGGATTACGGACAACGGATAACGGACAACGGATAACGGATAGCGGATAACGGATAACGCCGGCCTGCAATTCTGAATTCGTGCTCGACGGCCCAGCTTCAGGATTCCGTCTGCGGCTTTCCCTTCGCCTGACCCGGCTCCACGACGTCCGCCGATTCGGCGGCGGGAAGCCACAGGGTGAAGCTGGATCCCCTGCCCGCCTCGCTCTCCACGGTGAGGCCCCCACCCATGGAGGTGGCGAGCCGCATGCTGATCGCGAGGCCAAGGCCGGCGCCGCCGTGTCGTCGCGTATAGCCGCTCTCCACCTGCACAAAGGGCTCGAAGATCCGCTCCCGCTGATCCGGCGCGATCCCCACCCCGGTATCTTCGACCACGATGCAGATCCTCCCGGCCTCACCTTCCGCATTCTCTTCGGAGCCGCAGCGAACCGTGCAGCGGCCTCCCTTCGGTGTGAACTTGATCGCGTTGGCGAGCAGGTTGACGATGATCTGCTGTACCGCGTGCGGATCACCCACGTAACGTAGATCCTCATTTTTCGCGCACGCCACGTCGATGGCGATCCCCTTGTCGGCCGCCTGTGGCTGCACGACCGTCACGGCGGTGTCGACGGCGTCCACGGCGGAAGCGACCACCCTCTCGGGTGTGAAGGCCCCCGCCTCCACGCGAGCGAGGTCGAGCACCTGGTCGACCAGCGCGGCGAGGTGACGTCCGCTCACCCGGATCCGCTCCAGGTGCGCCTGCTGTTCCTCGGTGACGGGGCCGGCGAGTCCGATCTGGAGGAGGTCGGTGTACCCGATGATGGCGTTGATGGGTGTCCGGATCTCGTGAGACATCGTGGCCAGGAACTCCGATTTGGCCTGGTTCGCCGCCTCCGCCTCGGCGCGGGCGCGCTCCGCCTCGGCCACGGCCGACTCCAGGCGCCGGTTGGTGGACTCCACCTCGCGGGCAAGTCGCTGCGCCGTCTCGTACTGCTCGCGGAGCTGCTGGTGCGACGACTCAACCTGTTCCGCCATCGAGTTGAAGCTGCGCGCGAGCGTCCCCAACTCGTCGGCTCGGTCCAGATCGATGCGGGAGCTGTAGTCCCCCCGGGCGATCGCTTCCGAGGCCAGTCGCAGCCTGCTGACCGGTCCCGTGATCCCACGGCTCAGGAACCAGGCGGAGACGGCGCCGAGGAGACTCAGCAGGGCGATGGAGATGAGGCCGCGGCGCAGAAAGGTGTTCGGTCGCGCCATGACCGACGCGAGGGGCTGCTGCACGATCACGCGCAGCGGCGTTCCCGCGAGGTCGGCCACGTAGGCGATCTGTTCCGCGCCGCCGGGCTCGCGGTAATGGACGGCACCGCGGAAGGGCCAGCCGCCGGGCGCCCGCCGCTCCAGGCCGTCCAGGCCGATCCACAGATCGCTCTGCGGCTCGGCGAAGCGGAACGTCAGATCGGCTCCCAACCAGCTCGCGAGCTCGGCCTCGGTCTCGGGCGAGCCCACCCGCCGCAGCTCCGAAAGGTATCCCAGAACCTCGCCTCCGCTTCCTCTGACCGGCTCCGCGAGCCAGTAGAACCCCTCGCCGGCCAAGCTGAACAGCGGTCCGAAGGCACCTGAATCCGGGAGAAGGTCGGGAGCGGGCGACGCAGCCGCGCGCATCAGACGTGGCTCCTCCGAGCGCACGCTGGTGATACGGGGGCTCCGCGCGGCGTCCAGCAGGACCACCGCCGTCGTCAGGTAGCCATTGACTCCGTCGACCGCGGCTCGTGCCGACGCCTCGCTGCCACCTTCGGCACCCGAGAGGAAGTCAACGATTGCCTTGCTCCGCGCGGTCCTCCTCAGCTGCTGCAGTCGCTCGCTGAGCAGCGGGGCGGTGTAGTCCGAGAAGCGCACGGCCACCAGCATCAGTCGCTCCCGCCCGCTCTCCAGCGCCGCGGTGCGGACCTCGAGGTACGCCCACAGACCGCCGATCGCGAGCGTCACCACCAGTAGGGAGGTGATCAGGAGGGGGAGCTTACGCTCGAGGGAGAGGCCGGACGCCGGTCGACGGAAGAGGTCTGCGATCATCCTCGCAGCTGCTGCAGAAGAAGATTGCGCGGGCAGAGGGGCGCGTAGGATCGGTAGTAGGGGCGGTAGCCCCAGCCTGGAAGGTACGGCACGCGCCGGAATCTGCCAATGACCCGCCGGCTCAGCTCATTCGCAGTCGGTGGAAGCAGACCTGGTTGTCACAGCTCGCACAATACACGATCCACCCTGCCCGGCCACATTGCTGCGTCCAGGTCCACAGCGGGCTCTGGAAGAAGATCCACTCGAGCTCCTCGGCGGCGCGTCCACAGCCGAAACACGAGCGCGAGACCGCCGCGTACTTCAGCCGCGCGGCCGCCGCGTCGTTGGCGGCCTGCAGGGCGAGGTCTCCTCGGCAGGCATCCACGTCCGCGCGCGGAAAGATGGCAAAGTGCTGCCGCCCCGCGAGCAGTTCCCAGTTCGTGTCCGACTCCGCGCGTAGCGATTGCCGCCACGCCCTCTGCTGCAACGCCTCCTCCCGCCATTCGCGGAGGAGCGCGATCCAGCGCCTCAGCAACGGCGACGAAGCGAGCGGCACCATGGTTCGGGGAGGTTGCAGGGAATTACGAATTACGGATGACTGGTGGTTCACCGGCGGTGGACCTCTGCCGGCTTTGGACGTAGGGCCGAGGGCTTGTGTACACATGGGAATTCGTAATTCGTAATTCGTAATTGGAGCCGGTCGCGCGCCCCTCGCACAGAACTATCGACAACTCCGCGCCCGCGCCGTAGAGTTCAGATCATCTGAACCAACTCTTGAACCGGTTCAAGCTGTACACGAACTGAGCGCGGCTGAGCCGGGCGGCACGCGCCTCGAGGGGTGACTTGCGGCTTGCGGAGTGGTAGTTCGCGTGCAATTCTTAGGCGATCGTCCGTACCACCCACGCGTTTTCTCGGGCCTTCGGGCTCTTCCGGCTCTTCCAGAAGTACGTGGTCAGAGCCACGTTCAACCGGTTTCAGCCGAGACCGGTGCTGCCGGCGTTATTGGGCTTGTCGTAGGCTTCCTTTCACCCTCCAGTCAGGTCAAGCAGAGATGAGATCTTTCCTACGAGGCGCAGGCCGTCAAAGGGTTCTGCTTGCCTTCGTGCTGGCGCTCGTCGGCGCGTGTGGCGGTGTGCAGCCGCAGACGCAGCCGACCAGCGGTCAGGCGCAGGCACGGCAGGACGAACCTCGCCGGATAGAGGTGCTGTTCCTGGGCCACGAGTCCATGCACCATCCCTCGGATTCGGCCGTGGCGATCCTCTCTCAGGCACTCTCCAAGGAAGGGATCAACTTCTCGTACACGACCGATCCGGACGATCTCAACCCGGAGAACCTGGCCAGGTACGACGCCCTGATCCTCTATGCCAACCACGATTCGATCACGCCCTCGCAGGAGCGCGCGCTGCTCGACTTCGTGGAAGGCGGCAAGGGATTCCTCCCCATCCACTCCGCCTCGCACTGCTTCCGGAACTCGGCGGAGGTGATCGCGCTCATCGGCGGGCAGTTCGACCGCCACGGCGTGGGCACCTTCACGGCGCAGATCGTGGCGCCCGACCACCCGGTGATGCAGGGGATCCAGCCCTTCGAGACCTGGGACGAGACGTACATCCACAAGAACCACAATCCGGAAGGCCGGACGGTCCTGATGGAGCGGGTGGAGGCTGGCCACCGCGAGCCGTGGACGTGGGTACGTGAGCAGGGGAAGGGACGGGTCTTCTACACTGCCTACGGACACGACGGCCGCACGTGGAACCAGCCGGAGTTCCAGAAGCTGATCTTCAACGCCATCCTGTGGGCCGTGGGAGACGAGGTCCGTGCTCAGTGGGAGAAGCTCGACCTGCCGGAGCTGGAGTACACCGAGAGCAGCCGCATTCCCAATTACGAGCGCCGCAACCCGCCGCTGAAGCTGCAGCAGCCGCTCTCCCCCGAGGAGTCGATGCAGCACATCCAGGTGCCGGCGGGCTTCGAGCTGCAGCTCTTCGCCTCCGAGCCGGACATCGTGAAGCCGATCGCGATGGCCTGGGACGAGCGAGGCCGGCTCTGGATCGCCGAGACGATCGACTACCCGAACGAGATCCATCCCGGAGTGCCGGGGCGTGACCGGATCAAGATCCTGGAGGATACGGACGGAGACGGCCGCGCTGACAAGTTCACCGTCTTCGCGGACAGCCTGAACATCCCCACCGGGCTCGTCTTCGCGAACGGGGGCCTGATCGTGTCGCAGGCGCCGGACATCCTCTTCTTCAAGGACACCGACGGAGACGACCGGGCCGACGTGAAGCAGGTGCTGGTCAGTGGCTTCGGTGTCCGCGACACCCACGCGGGGCCGAGCAACCTGCGCTACGGGTTCGACAACCGTATCTGGGGTGCAGTGGGTTACAGCGGCTTCGAGCAGGGTGAGCTGGACTTCGGTCAGGCGATCTGGAGCATGAACCCCGACGGCTCCGACATTCGCCACGAGGCCAGCTTCAGCAACAACACCTGGGGGCTCGGGTTCTCCGAGACCAACGACATCTTCGGCTCCACCGCGAACAATACCCACGCGGTGTACGTGGGCATCCCGCGCCGGTACGTTGAGGACGTGCGCGGGCTACCGAGCCGCGCGGGGAGCCAGAAGATTGATGGCCACTACGCCATGATGCCGATCACGCCGAACGTGCGGCAGGTGGACGTGCACGGTGGCTTTACCGCGGCGGCCGGCTTCAACCTCTACACCGCCCGTGAGTATCCGCGTGAGTACTGGAACCGGGTCGGTCTGGTGAGCGAGCCCACCGGCGGCGTGCTGCACCGGGCGATCCTGGAGAAGGTGGGAGCCGGCTTCCAGGAGAAGGACGGCAAGAACCTCCTGGCGGCGGTGGACGAGTGGGTGGGACCGGTCGACGCGCAGGTCGGCCCTGATGGGCAGGTCTGGGTAGCCGACTGGTACAACTTCATCATCCAGCACAACCCGACCCCTCCGGGATTCGAGACCGGCGAGGGGAACGCCTATGTCAACCCGCTGCGCGACAAGACCCACGGACGTATCTATCGGATCGTCTACCGGGGGTCCAACGGCGACGACCAGCCCCGGTCGCTGAGCGCCGATCGTCCGCAGGAGCTGGTGCGGGCTCTGGAGGACGACAACATGTTCTGGCGGATGACCGCGCAGCGACTGCTGGTCGAGCGCGGCAACACGGACGTCGTCCCGCAGCTCATCGAGCTGGTGGGCAGCCGGCGCACCGACGAGCTCGGGCTGGCGCCGGGCCCCCTGCACGCACTCTGGACCCTGCACGGCCTGGGGCAGCTCGACGGCTCCAACCCGCGGGCCACCGAGGCGGCCGTACGTGCGCTACGCCATCCGGTGGCGAGTGTTCGGAAGGCGGCACTGCAGGTCCTGCCAGCGGACGCGCAGTTGCTGGAGCGGCTGCAGAGCTCCGGAGTTCTCGCCGACCCGGATCCATACACCCGCCTGGCCGCCATTCTCCGGCTGGCGGAGGTTCCCGAGTCGCAGCAGCTCGGAGCCGAGCTCTACCGTATGAGCCTCGACTCGACGATTGCCAACGATCGGTGGCTGTCCGATGCGGTCTATGTCGCGGCGGCGAAGCACCGGCCCGGGTTCCTGGCCGCATACGAGGCCGCTCTGGGACAGGCCGAGTACCGCGCGCTCGCCGATCGTCTGGCCGCGGAGGTGGCCGCGGGGCCGCGTCGGCAGCAGGAGCAGACCTGGCCCCCGCGTGAGGAGAACACGGAGAATCAGCGGCCGGTCGCCGAGCGCCTCCTGATGGCGTACGTGGAGGACGTGGTCGGGCCGATCCAGCGTCCGCAGAACGCCGGCAACTTCCGGGGTGGAGCGCGTGAGGACCTGCCCGTCTTCGAGCTCGCCATCTCCGTGATCCCCGGGCAGCTCAAGTTCGAGGTGCCGGAGTTCACCGTGCGTCCGGGACAGCGGGTCCGCATCACCCTGACTAACCCGGACGACATGCAGCACAACCTGCTGATCCTGCGCCCGGGTACCCTGGAGGCGGTGGGCGCTCTGGCGGACGCTCTGGCTTCCACGCCGGACGCCGCCGAGCTGAATTACGTTCCCGCCACGCCCGACGTGATGTGGTACACGCCGCTCGTCAGCACGGGGGAGTCGACGGTACTGGAGTTCGTCGCACCGCGCGAGGAAAACGATTACCCCTACGTGTGCACCTTCCCGGGCCACTGGCGGGTGATGCAGGGCGTGATGCACGTGACTGAAGAAGAGTAGCGAGAAGCTAGAAGCTAGAAGCTAGAATTCTTTCCGGTGCGATCGCCGCGGGCGCGTAGGGTCGCCCCGCCGCAAGGAAGCCCGAAGAGGAATTCTAGCTTCTAGCTCCTAGCTTCTCGCTTCTTCTTCTAACTTTCTCAACCTTCTCAATTCTAACCGTTCCGCTATGGCCAAGATCAAAGTCGCAGTCGTGGGGCTTGGATTCGGCGCGGAGTTCATTCCCATCTACCAGCGCCACCCGGACACCGAGATGTACGCGATCTGTCAGCGCAACGAGCAGAAGCTGAACGAGATCGGCGACCAGTTCGGGGTGGAGCGCCGTTACACCCGCTACGAAGATCTGCTGAAGGATCCCGAGGTGGATGCGGTGCACATCAACACCCCCATCGCGGATCACGCCTGGATGTCGAAGGCGGCCCTGGATGCGGGGAAGCACGCCGCCAGCACGGTGCCGATGGCCACCACGATCGAGGAGTGCCTGGCCATCGTCGAGGCGGAGCGGAAGAGCGGTAAGCGGTACATGATGATGGAGACCGCGGTGTACACCCGCGAATTCCTCTATGTGAAGGACCTCCACAACCGTGGAGAGATCGGCAAGATCCAGTTCCTGCGCGGCTCTCACCAGCAGAACATGTCCCTCCCGGGGTGGCCCGACTACTGGTACGGCTTCCCGCCGATGCACTATGCCACCCACGCCGTGAGCCCGCTGCTCGATCTCGCCGGGGCGCGCGCCGAGTCGGTGGTGTGCTTCGGATCGGGGCGCATTCGCGACGAGTACGTGCAGCGCTACGGGTCGCCCTTCGCGATCGAGACCGCCCTGGTCAAGCTGAAGGATTCCGATCTCGCCTGTGAGGTGACGCGCTCGCTTTTCGACACCATCCGGCAGTATCGCGAGAGCTTCGACGTCTACGGCACCAAGAAGTCCTTCGAGTGGGAGCAGACCATCGGCGACAATCCCGTGGTTTACTCCGGCTTCGAGGACGCGGAGCGGGTCGAGGTGCCGGACACCGGCCATCTACTTCCGCCGGAGATCGCGGGCTTCACCCGGGCGGGGGTGTACGACGAGGAGCACGAACACACCTCCTTCATTCAGGGCGGCGGCCACGGTGGGTCGCATCCGCACCTCGTCCACGAGTTCGTCTCCGCGATCAAGGAGGATCGGCCGGCGCACGTGGACGCGCCGACAGCGGCCAACTGGACCATGACCGGCATCTGCGCCCATCAGTCGGCTATGCGGGGCGGGGAACGCGTGCAGATCCCGCAAACCTGAGGGAGGGGAGATGCAGATCGGCATCAGCACCTGGGTCTGGACCTCGCCGGCGGAAGATCAGGTCCTGCAGCGGCTGATCCCGCACATCGCGGAGATCGGCTTCGACGTGGTCGAGATCCCGGTGGAGACACCCGGGCAGTTCGACGTCGCCCGGGCCAAGTCGCTGGCGGATGAGCATGGTCTGGCGGTCTCGGTCTGCGCCGTGATCGGCGCGGGCCGTGACCTCCTGCTCGACTCCGAGGTCGAGGCGGGGCTCGAGTACCTGAGAGGCTGCATCGACGCGGCACAGGCGCTGGCTTCGCCGGCGGTCGCGGGACCGTTCTACTCCGCGGTCGGCCGATGCTGGCGGCTCACGCCCGCCGAGCGCGATCGGGAGATCGGCCGCCTCGCCGAGCGTCTGCGCGACCTCGGCGAGTATGCGGCGCAGCGAGGCGTGGAGCTGGGTATCGAGCCGCTCAACCGGTTTGAGACCAGCTTCATGAACACCACCGAGCAGACGCTCGAGCTGGTGGAGCGGATCGATCACCCGGCGGTGGGACTCGCCCTCGACACCTTCCACCTGGGGATCGAGGAGAAGAGCCTGGGAGACGCGATTCGCCGCGCGGAGGGCAGGCTGAAGCACGTGCAGGTGGCAGAGAACGACCGGGGAACCCCCGGGACCGGACAGCTGGCCTGGGACGAGGTGGCCAACGCCTTGCACGAGATCGGATACGACGGGAGAGTTGTGATCGAGACCTTCTCCGATCGGGTTGAGGCAATCGCGCGCGCCGCCGCCATCTGGCGCCCGCTGGCCCCCGACTCCGATTCGCTCGCGCGTGAGGGCCTCGCTTTTCTGCGCGAGCTGTTTTCAGAACCCGCACGCGCGAGCGACCAGGGTCGGACTGTCGGTTCCTGAGCCACCTGCATGAGGATGAGACAACGCATCGCCGCTCTGCTGATCGTGGCGGCGCTACCCCTGGCCGCGACCCCGGTCGCGGCGCAGGGGATTCTTCCGTTCACCCTGGGCGGCCGGATGGGGCTGGCGATCCCGGTGGACGACTTCGCGGCCCACGCCGAGACCGGTTACGTCACCGAAGTTCTGCTGAAGGCGTCGCCTCTGCCCTTCGCGACGCTGTACGGAGGATGGAGCTTCGCCGAGTTCGGGGTCGACAGCGAGTCTGCCATCGCGGGGCTGGACACCAAGGTGCGCGATTCCGGCTTTCGCGCCGGCGGGGAGTTGTCGGTGCCCTGGCAGGGCTCCTATCCGGCGTTTCGCCTTATCTGCAGGTCGGTGCCATCTTCAACCGCGCGCAGGTGCGCGTTCGGGGAGACGGCACCAACACCCTTGGTGTTAAGTCGGATCGAAGCACGGGGATGGAGGTCGGGGTGGGCACGAGGGTGATGCTCGTTCACCGGCTCTCGATCGTGCCGGAGCTCCGCTACCGCAGCTACGATCCCGAGTTCGCGCAGGAGCCCGAGGTTCAGATCGGCGACCGCCTATCCTATCTGGCCCTGACTCTGGCGCTTACCTTCCACTTCTGAGGCGGGGGGCCGTCGCAGCGCCGCTGCATTCGTCCACATTGCGCCGCGCGGCCCGGAACCCCACCATTTGATTCTGGCGACCGTTGCGTCGCACAGCGAAAAGGCCCACCATTTGATTCTGGCGACCATCCGAGTCGCACCCTCCCGACGCTCCCACGCCGCGAGGTTCACTCCGTACCCGCACCCGCAGGTGCGCATCCGATGTCTCTGCGTCCCTCCGAGCCGGGACCGCCGCTCGCCGAGCGCGAGTCGATGCTCCGCGCGCTGCGCGCCAGCGAAGAGCGTCTGCACACGGTAGTGAGTAGCGCCCCCATCGTTCTCTGGGCCCTCGACCGTAACGGAGTCTTCACCTTCTCCGACGGGAAGGTACTGGGGCTGCTCGGTCTACGCCCGGGCGAGGTAATCGGCCGCTCTGTCACCGACCTGTACGCCGACTATCCCGAGATCCTGGCCGATGTCCGGCGCGCGCTCGCCGGGGAGGAGTTCACGACCACCGCCCGACTCGGCCGCACCACCTTCGAGACCCGCTACACCGCGCTGCGCGACGACGAAGGACGGGTGGTCGGCACGATCGGAGTTGCCGTGGACATCTCCGAGCGGGTCCGCGCGGAGGAGGAGCGGGAGCGGAGCCTCTCGCTCCTGCGGGCCACCCTCGAATCGACCGCGGACGGGATCCTCGTGGTCGATTCGTCCCTACGGGTCGTCAGCTACAACCGCAAGTTTGCGGAGATGTGGCGATTGGAGGGGGATGACCTGGATACCGGCCTCGATCAGCGACTGCTGGAGGCTGTGAGGGACCAGCTCGCGAACCCGGAGGGATTCATCCAGCGGGTCCAGGAGCTCTACGCCGATCCGACGGCGCACAGCAAGGATCTGCTGGAGTTCAAGGACGGCCGGATGTACGAGCGGTACTCGCAGCCGCAACGCATCGGGGACCAGATCGTCGGGAGAGTCTGGAGCTTCCGCGACGTCACCGAGCAGCGAACGGCGGAGCGAGCATTGGTGGAGCGCGAACGGCAGCTCGCGGCCACTGTCGAGGCGCTCAAGATCTCGCAGGAGCGTTCGCAGGTCATGGCCGAGCGGATGCACGCTGTCGCCTCCGCGGCGGCCGGTGTGCTCGGGGCCGATTCCGTCGAGAAGCTGCAGGAGGTGCTGCGCAACGCCTGCCGCACGGTCATTCCCTTCGACGCCTTCACCTTCGCCCTCTACCACCCGGAAGATCACACCCTCACGATCCTCTCCGCTTACGACACCGACATCTGGGTGCCGGGCAATACGATGTCGGCCAAGGGGGTGCCGATGGAGCGGGTCATCCGCGAGCGCCGCTCGCTGGTCACCCTCCACGCGGACGACCCCGCCGCGGCAGGGACGAAGATCATGGGCACGGGACGGCGCTCGGAGTCGGTCATCCGCAGCCCGATCCTGGGGACCGACCGTGTGCTCGGGGTGCTCTCGGTACAGAGCTACACACCGGAAGCCTACTCGCAGGAAGACGTCACCGTTCTCGAGACCATCGCTTCGCTCGCCGCGACTGCGCTGGAGAATATCCGGCTGGCGGAGGAGCGACGCGCCGTGGAAGACGCCCTCCGGCGTTCGGAGTCGCGCTTCCGCACGATGTTCGAGCAGTTCCCGCTGAGCCTGCAGATCTTCTCGCCCAACGGGGAGACGATCGAAGTAAACGAGGCCTGGCGGCGCCTCTTCCGGATCCGCCCGGAGGACCTGGGCGACTTCAACCCGCTGACCGATCCGCAGCTCGCCGACCTCGCGGAGGTGATGCGGCGAGGGTTTGCCGGGGAGCGGCTCCAGCTCCCGCCGAGCCTCTTCGATCCGGCGAAATCGGGGGTGGCCCCGCCCAACGAGGAGGCCTGGGACGCCCCTCGCTGGATCCAGGCGTTCATCTGCCCGGTGAAGGACGAAAAGGGCGACGTTCGCGAAGTCTTCATCATCCACCAGGACGTTACGGCCCAGAAGGAAGCGGAGGAGGTGTTGCGGCGGTCACATCAGGAGTTGGAGGAGCGCGTGGAAGAGCGAACTGCCGAGCTGGCGGAGACGAACATGGCGCTCGAGGAGGAGATCGCCGAGCGGGAACGGGCCGAGGAAGAGCTTCGCCAGAAGACTTCGGAGTTGGAGGGGGTCTTCCGCGCGCTACCCGACCTCTACTTCCGGCTGGACCCGACGGGGGTGATCCTCGACTTTGCGGCGGGGCAGAGCTCGCCCTTCATTCGCGCGCCGCAGGACATCGTGGGCCGTCACATCGATCAGGTCGTGCCGGAGGAGGTCGTCGAGAAGGTGCAGGAGGGCATCCGGGAGGTTGCCCGCACTGGAGCGCTGGTCTGCGTGGAGTTCGTGCTGCCGCTCGAGGACGGAGAGCGGGACGTGGAGGCCCGCCTGGTTCCCTTCCTCGACGGGCAGATCATCACCGTGGTGCGCGACGTTACCGATCAGAAGAACGCCGAGCGCGCGCTGCAGCGCAGCGAGGAGCACTTCCGTCGGCTCATCGAGAACTCCTCGGATATCGCCACCATCGTCGACCTCAACGGGATCAACCGCTACCAGAGCCCGTCGATCAAACACATCCTCGGTTACGACCCCGAGGAGATCGTGGGGACGAGCGCGCTGGAACGGATCCACCCCGAGGACGTCCCCGCCTGCCGCGAGATCCTCCGCTGGATGGTGGATCACCCCGGGGTGACGCGCGGCGCGGAGTTCCGCTATCGCCACAAGAACGGGGGATGGCGGGTGCTCGAGGCTCGGGGGCGCACGCTCCTGCCGGACAGTGCTGCCGCGGGCATCGTGATCAACTCTCGCGACGTTACCGAGCGGAAGGAAGCACAGGTGGTGCTCGAGCGCGCCCGGCAGGCCGCGGAGCGGGCGAACCGCGCGAAGAGCGAGTTCCTCTCGCGCATGAGCCACGAGCTGCGCACGCCGATGAACAGCATCCTCGGCTTTGCCCAGCTCCTCGGGCGGAAGGAGCTCGCTCCCGACCAGCGGAAGTCGGTCGACCACATCATCAAGGCCGGCCAGCACCTGCTCAACCTGATCAATGAGATCCTCGACATCTCGCGGATCGAGGCGAACCGCCACCAGCTCTCGCTCGAGCCGGTGCGGCTGTCGAACGTCGTCTGCGAAGGGCTGACCCTGATCCAGCCGCTGGCGGCGCAGCGGGCGGTGACGATCGACGATTGCTCCATTGATCCCGACCTCTACGTGCACGCCGACCGGCAGCGGCTCGCTCAGGTGGTGCTCAACCTCCTCTCCAACGCGGTCAAGTACAATCGCGAAGGTGGCGAGGTGAGGATCATCTGCGAGGCGACCGACGAGCGGGTCCGCCTCGGCATCCGGGACACCGGCCCCGGCATCCCACCGGAGCGGATGGACCAGCTGTTCGTTCCCTTCGAGCGGCTCGGTGCCGAGCATACCGGGGTCGAGGGCACCGGTCTCGGACTTGCCCTCTCGAGGCGCCTGGTAGAGGCGATGGAGGGGGTGCTTTCGGTAGACACCCGGCCCGGCGAAGGGAGCACTTTCTGGGTGGAGCTGATCCGCGTCAGCGATCCTACCGAAGTGACGGTGCGGGGAGTCGCGGCGAACGGCCCGGGTCCGGAGGCGGGAGACTCCTCGCGCGGCGCCACCATCGTATACATCGAGGACAACCTCGCCAATCTGGCGTTGATCGAGACGATCCTTCTCGATCGACCCCAGATCACCCTTCTGCCGGCACTTCAGGGGATGATCGGCATCGAGCTCGCCGCCGAGCACAGGCCCGACCTCATCCTCCTCGACCTGCACCTCCCCGACATGCCCGGGGATGAGGTGCTGAGCCGCTTGAAGAGTCACCCCCGCACGCGCGACGTGCCGGTTGTAATCATCAGCGCCGATGCCACCCCGCGCCGCAGCGAGGGGCTGATCCGATCCGGTGCCAGCGCCTATCTCACCAAGCCGCTCGTTGTCGACGAGTTCCTGGGTACGATCGACCGACTGCTGCGGGAGAAGGAGGATTGATGATGCGAGGCCGTGATGTGCGTGACTCGGTGATCCTCATCGTCGACGATGAGCGAGCCAACCTGGACCTCCTGGAGGCGTGCCTGGAGGACGACGGCTACAAGCACCTGCACTCGGTCCAGGATCCGCGCGAGGTGGTGGACGCCTTTGAGCGGTATCACCCGGACATCGTGCTCCTCGACCTGCACATGCCGCATCTCGACGGATTTGCGGTCATGGAGCAGCTACTCCAGCACATCCCTGCGGGAGATTACCTGCCGATCCTGGTTCTCACCGCCGACATCACCGCGGAGGCAAAGCGGCGGGCGCTCTCCGGCGGGGCGAAGGACTTCCTGAGCAAGCCCTTCGACCTGGGCGAGGTGGTGCAGCGCATCGCCAATCTGCTCGAGACCCGCCTCCTGCACCGCGAAGAGCAGGAGGCGCGGCGCGCTGCCGAAGCCGCCGAGGCGCGCGCCCGCATCCTCGCGGAGGCGGGGCGCATCCTCGCTACCTCCTTCGACTACCAGACCACGCTCAGCTCCCTCGCCCGCCTGGCTGTGCCCGCGGTGGCGGACTATGCGGTCGTCGACGTCCTGCAGGAGGATGGCTCGATCGCCCGGGTCGGGGTCGCGCACGTGGATCCGGCGAAAGAGCCGCTGCTGCGCGAGACCGCCCATCTGGCGGCGGGGCGTCTGCCGCCCACCCACCCCGAGGTCGGCGCGCTGACCGAAGGCAGGGAGACCCTGGTCACCGACATCACCGAGGAGATCATCGAGGAGATGGCGGCGGACGACGAGCACCGTCGCATCATCGCGGAGCTCTCCCCGAAGTCCTTGATCGCGGTGCCGTTGCAGGTGCCCGGGCAGGTGATCGGCTCCCTGGTGCTGGCGGCGGCCGAGTCGGGCCGCCGTTTTGACGCCGGCGATTTCCGCCTGGCCCAGGAGCTTGCCAGCCGGGCCGCGATGGCGGTCGAGGGGGCACGCCTCTACCACGCCGCGCAGCGCGCCCTGCATGCGCGTGACGAGATGCTGTCGGTGGTCGCCCACGACCTACGCAACCCGCTGAACGCCATCATCCTCGGGGTGGAGGGGGTGCTGGAGGATCTGCCCAAGGCGCAGCTCCCCGTGGAGTACCAAACGCTGCAGACCGTGCGGGTATCGGCGCGGCGGATGGACCGGCTCATCCACGATCTGCTGGAGGTCGCGCGGATCGAGAGCGGGAAGCTGCGCATTGAGCCGCACCCTGAGCGAATCGCGATGATCGTCGACGAAGCGGTGGCGATGATGCGCCCGCTTGCCGAGTCGCAGGGGCTGGAGGTCGTCACCTGCGTGGATCGGGGGATCCGGCCGGTGCTGGCGGATGGATCGAGGATCCTGCAGGTGATTTCCAACCTGGTGGGGAACGCGATCAAATTCACGCCGGCGGGAGGAAAGGTGACGATCGAAGCGGAGGAGCTGGAGAGCGAGGTGCGCCTGGTAGTGGCGGACACCGGAACCGGGATTGCCGCGGAGCAGCTCCCGCATCTCTTCGCCAGGCACTGGCAGGGGAGCGACCGCGACCGACGGGGGATCGGGCTGGGGCTGGCCATCGCCAAGGGGATCATCGAGAGCCACCGCGGGCGCATCTGGGTCGAGAGCCAGTTCGGCGCCGGCAGCCGCTTCTACTTCACCCTCCCATTGGCGGAGAGCAGCGTCGTCTCGGAGCGGACCCTGGTGCCGTCCCAGGGATAACGACGAGGGGAAACCACAGAGACGGCGCGAAGGATTGCACGGCGGGCACAGAGAAGGCCCTGCTGTCTGCGATCAAAGCTTCAGGATTCAAAATTGTAATTCGAAATTCGTAATTCGTAATTTTCCGGCCTCTGTGCCCTCCGCGAAATCCTCCGTACGCTCTGCGATCCCGTCCGTCGCGCCGTCAGAAGAACCGAGGGAGTCTGCAGGTACGACTCGAGCTCGTCGGCGCGCCGCTGTGCACTGTGCTCTGCAACGATCGTTGACCGGAGCGCGGCTCCCATGGCCCGGCGATCGTCGGGATGTGTGTCCTCCAGCAGGGCGCAGGCTGCCTCGGTGGTCTCCGGTAGGGCGAGCTCCTGCCCGGGCACGAAGAGCTGGTCGATGCCCGGCCAGAAATCCGAGAGGATCGCCGCTCCGCATGCGCCCGCCTCGAAGAGGCGCACCGAGGGCGACCAGCCCGCGGCCACCATGTCGGCGCGCGTCGCGTTGAGCTGCCACGCCGCGCTCGAGTAGAAGGCGGCGTGACGCGAGGGCGGCAGGTGGCTCACGCGCCGCACGTTGGCGGGCCAGCGGATCTCGTCGGGGTACTGCGGCCCCGCCACCAGGAAAGACCGCTTCGGCAGCGCCCACGCCACGTCGTTCAGCAGCCGCTCGATTACTGGCTGACGATCGGGAGCGTAGGTCCCCATGTAGGCGAGGTCGACCTCGAACTCGGGGTCCTTGTCGACGGGGCCGTGCGCTTCCGGGTCGACCGAGCAGTAGAGGGCCCGCGCATCCCGAGCCCCGAGCTCCCCCTCCAGCACGTGCTCCAGCCAGGGTCCACCGGTAAAAGATAGGTAGCGGGTGAAGAGCGGGACCTGGTCTACCCGCAGGTAGTCTGCCCCGGGGCCGCGGAGCTGCGCCACCGTCACCGGGGTGTCGATGTCGTAGAAGAAGAGCGGATCGACGCCGGCCTCGGCGAGGGCATCGATGACCGCTGCACCCTGTCGCACGTACGAGCCGACGAGGGTAGCGTCCGCCTCGCGGGCCTCGGTGATCGCGCGCGGGATCACCTGCTCCCAGCTCGGGTAGAGCTCGAGCCGGCAGAACTCGGGATTCGCGAGGTCGCGGTGGGCGCCTCCATACCAGGGAGCATCCCACTCGTAGAACACCACCTCGTGTCCGCGTGCGGCGAAGGCGCGAAGCAGCGCCCGATAGGTCGTCGCGTGACCGTTGCCCCAACTGGACGAGAGGGAGAGTCCGAACACGACCAGCTTCATCCCACCTCCTCCTCGGCGCCCCCCGTGATCTCCACGGCGGCCGCGGGCCGCGTGCGGAGAATCGCGTCCACGAGTGTGGCCCGCTGATCGTAAGTGTGACATCGAAGGGCGCGGCGGCGTGCCGCCTCCCCGATTCGCCGCGCCGTGGCGGGATCGGTGGCGCGGGCGATTCGCGCCACCTCCTCCCCGGACGTGGCAACCAGGATTTCTTCTCCCGGCTCGAAGAATTCCTCGATCCCACGCCAGGGATCGGTGACCTGGCAGGCTGCCGCGCCGGCCGCCTCGAACATCCGCGTGGCCGGAGACCAGCCGTTCGTGGCCATCGACTCCCGGTGGATGTTGAGCACGATCCGCGCGGCGCTGTTCAGCTCGTTGTGTCGCGAGGTGGGGACGTGGCCCAGGTATTCGACGTTGGCCGGGAAATTCACGTCGCCCCACCCCTCGCCCCCGAGAGCAAAGCGGCCCTCGGGGAAGTGCTCCGCGGCGCAAAAGAAAAACTCGTGTACCCGCTCTTCGCGGTCGGGGAGCCGATTCCCCATGAAGAGAACATCCCATCCGGGAGGGACGACCTCCGGCAGCGGTCGGTGCTCGTCGGCATCGAGGCCGTTGTAGACGGGCGTACAGCCCTGCGCTCCGTAACGCCGGTAAGCCTCGACCACTGGAGGCCCGCCGCCGTAGGTGAAGATCCAGTCATACCTCGGGATGCACTCGGTGAAGGCGTCGGTCGGATCGGCTTCGAGTCGGCCGAGGGTAGCGGGGGCGTCCACGTCCCAGAAAGCAGTGGCGGCATTGCCACCCGACCGATCGGCAATCGCATCTTCCAGCTCGCGATCCCACACGCCCACGCCGCTGCACTTGATCACCCAATCGCTGGCAGCGAAGGCAGCATCTACCAGCCGGTCACGTTCGGCTTCGTCACGGTAGACGACCACCCGCGCGTATCCGGGTTCGCCCTGGAGGTCGCGTCGCTGCTGACGCCCGAAAGCGTCCGGCTCGCAGAAGACGATGTGGTGACCGAGGCGATGCAGCGCCCGCAGCAGCCCGCGATAATAGGTGGCCGCGCCGTTCCAGTAAGAAGAGACCAGTGACGAGCCGAAGAAGGTCAGGCGCATAGAGGGCTCATACGGGTTGATGGACGGATCGCGTGGAGCCGGGCAGCGGACGATCGGGGGCGAGGGCCGCGTAGATACCCTGATATTCCCGCGCCATTCGATCCGCGGTGTAGCGCTCGAGTGCGCGCCGCCGGGCCGCCTCCGCCAGGCGGCGCACGCGCGTCTCGTCCCGCCTCAGAGAAGACAGAATCGCGGCCAGGCGGCCCGAGTCTCCGGGAGGGAAGAACTCGGCGCACCCGTCCCAGAGCTCCCGGAACGAGCCGATGTCGGAGAGCACCAGGGCGCAGCCGTGCAATGCCGCCTCCAGCGGAGCGAGCCCGAAAGGCTCATACAGCGACGGGCCGACGTAGATGGTGGCACGGCCGAGCCACGCGTCGACGCTCGCTCGGTCGGCGGTTCCGTGGCAGACGATGTGTTTCGTTTCGAGGTGCTCGCCCTGCGGCGACGTACAGGGGCCCAGCAGATGGATCGGCGGCGCGTCCTCTCCGAGCTCGTCCGCTGCCTTGTCCAGCGTGCGGATTCCCTTCGCCGAATCCCAGGCGCGACCAACGCTGACCACAAGCGGGCTCCTACGCTCCTGGTGGTCGGGGTCGGGGGGAGCGATGCCATTGGCAATCACCTGGTCCGCCGCAAAGCCGTAATGGCGGGCGAGAAGCCTCGATTGATATTGCGAAGGGGCGATCACCAGCGTTGCTCGCCGCAACGCCGACCGGACACGGTCGTGGTATTCGCTCCACTCCGCCGGCGCGGGTGACGCCAGCGTCTCCGAGAACCAGGAGAAGACGTCGCTGTGGGAGACGAGCAGCGTAGGCGCAGCGAAGTTGCCGAGCGCGGGCGAGTACTGGTTCAGGTGCACCACGACGGGCCGCCATTCCAGCGCGAGCTCCTCGATCCAGGCGGTGGACGCCTCCACGTCCGCCGCCGAGTCGGGCATCCACTCGAGGCGATAGGGGCGCGCTGCCACCTCGACGCAACTCGGCAACGGCCCGCGTCGGTCTGCGGCCGCATCCCCCAGCACGGCGAGCAGCACCTTGTGCCCGGCGGCGCACAACGATTCCGCCAGAATGCGGGTGTAGTCCCAGACCCCGCCCACCGTGTCGGTCGTCAGCAGAATTCTCATCGCCCGTAGATCCGGTCGATAATCCCGGCCACCTCGATCAAACGTTCAGCGGCGGGGTCGAACCGTTCGCCCGCGGCGAGGCGCTGCGCCCAGGCAGTGGCGGCGCGACCTCCCCACTCATCCGGAGGGGAGGTCAGCGTCTCCGCCGAGGTACCGGTGAAGCGCTCCGCGACGAAGTTGTAGAAGGAGCCACCCACGTTGCGAAGCCGGAGCCCGCCCTCGGCGCCGTGGAAGCTCGCTTCGATGTGTGCGTCGCAGCCGGTGTGAAGCCGCCATGAGGTGGCTATTCGCACGGACACTCCCCGTTGCAGGAGGAGGTTGGCAATCCCGTAATCCTCCACCACGGGCGGATCAGGCGCGAGCAGCTCGCCACGTTGGTACAGCCGGGCGCGTACCTCCTCCACCGCCGGAAAGCCGAGCGTCCACAGCGCCAGATCGACGAGGTGGATGCCCAGGTCCATGACGCACCCGCCGCCGGATAGGTGTGCGTCGTAGAACCAGTCCTTGTCGGGGCCGTACGCATTGTGGAAGACGAGATCCGCCGCATACACGCGGCCGATTGCTTCCGCAGAGACCAGCTCGCGGATGCGCTGCATGCCGGTGGTGAACCGGTAGGAGAGATCCACCTCGAGCAGCAGATCGGCCTTGCGGGCCGTCTCCACCACCCGTGCCACCTCGTCGGCCGTGCGGCCCAGGGGCTTCTGACAGAACACGGCCGCCCCGCTCTCGAGGGCAGCGATTGCCTGTTCCGCATGCAGCGCGCTCGGCGTGGCAATCACGATCCCGTCCAGGCCGGCAGAGAGCATCTCTTCGAACGGGCCCACCACCTTCGCCCCCGGAACGCTCTCGACGGCCGCCGAAGCCATCTCCGGGGCGGGGTCGCAGATCATCGCCACGTGGCCGAACCCGCTCCGATGGATCGCTTCCATCCGGTGCCGTCCGATCCAGCCGGTCCCCAGAAAGCCGAGCCGGGGCGCTGCCTCCGCCCGCCTGTGCTCGCTCGAGCGCACGTGCAGTTTCGCGTCGACCCCTTCGGCCTCCGCCTCGGTCGAATCGACACGCGGTTTCGCCCCGACTCCTGCGGGGTCCGCCTCGCTCGAGCGCGCACTCTGCCTCGCCCCGACCTCGGCGGGGTCCGCCTTGCTCGTGGCGCTCGCATCCTGCCAGTTTGCCGGACTCATGCGATGGTGATGAGCGCCTTGATGAATCCTTCGGGCCGGTCCCGCGCCGCATCCAGCGCTTCTCCGAGCCGCTCGAGCAGAAACCAGTGGGTATAGAGCGGCGAGGGATCCAGTCGTCCTTCGGCCATAGCCTGCACCGCTTCCCTCACGCCCCGCCGGACCACCTCCACGTCCCGCTCGTGCGCGTTGATGACGTCGATTCCGCGCCAGTTCCAGAGCTGCATGTTCACCTGCCGCGGCCCGTCCTGGTGGTAGCCCGCGACGATCAGCCGTCCCCCCTCCCGGGTCAGCTCACCGGCAAGGTCGAGCGGCCACTGCTTCCCCACCGCCTCGATGACGCGGTCGCACATTGCGCCACGCGTGCACTCCTTCACCTCCTCGATGATGCCCGTGTGATCGTCCATCGGGATGGTGCGCGCGGCACCCATTCTTTCGGCCAGCGCGAGGGCGGATGGGCGTCGGGAGATGGCGATGACCTTTGCTCCCGTCCGGGCGGCGAGCTGCGTCAGCAGGAGCCCGAGGAAGCCCGTCCCGACGATGGCTACGGTCTGGCCCGGCTCCACCGCGCTGCGGCGGAGGATGTTCATCACGCAGCCGAGCGGCTCACCCGGCAGCGGGATGTCGCGCAGCACGGTCGGGATCGGGACCACATCGACGGCGTCGAGGACCAGGTGCGTGGCGAACGCACCGTTGGCGATCGTGGCCACCCGGTCGCCCTCTTCGATACCCGTCACTCCACTGCCGATCCGGTCCACCAGCCCCCAGCCTTCGTGACCCGGCGCCCCGTCGGGAAAGGGGTACTCAAACCAGGGGGCCCCCGCCCAGGGCGCGAGGTTCGAGGCGCAGACGCCGCACCCCTCCAGTCTGACGCGTACCTGGCCGGGACCTGGCTCCGGCAGCCCAGCCGTTTTCAGCTGGATCCTTCCTGGAGCCGCCAGGACCGCGCTGCGGGCGTGAGTCTCGAGGCGCGTGGCCGTGCTGGTCGCCTCCTGCCTCACCTCGATCAAGGGGCCTCCCTCGCGAGCTCGCGGAGCAGTTCGTCGTCGACGGCCGTCACGCCGGCAACACGTGCGCTCGAGGTGGCCACTGGAGCGCGGGTCGGAGGCATCGACGACTCGAGCCACTCGAAAAGCAGCTCCAGGCCGCGCTGCCACGGGGTCAGCGGATGCCAATCCAGGACACGCCGCGCCTTGCCGGTGTCGCTGATGTAGACCTTCTGGTCGCCCGGCCGGCTCGTCGCCCGGTGAATGGGCACCCTCCGACCACTGACCTGCAGCAGCCGGTCGAGCACCCGCTGGACGGAGACCGCGTTGGTCGGCCCGCCTCCGATGTTGAAGATCTCACCGGCGGTCTCGTCGATGCGGTCCATGGCGGCCAGCATCGCCCGCACCAGGTCATCGGCCCAGAGGATGTCGCGGACCTGGTGGCCGCTGCCGTAGACCGTGATCGGAGCGTCCGCGAGCAGTGAGCGGGCAAAGTGGGCCACCCAACCCTGATCCTCCGTGCCGAACTGCCGCGTCCCGTAGATGCAGCTCATGCGGAAGACCACGGTCGGAATGCCGAAGATCCGGGCGTAGTCGTGGACGTACTGGTCTGCGGAGCCCTTGGAGCAGCCGTAAGGGGAGTAGAAGTCGAGCGGTGTTTCCTCGTTGATCCCCAGACGTCCGTCGGCGTAGCAGTAGGCGTCGCCGCGTCGGGTTACCTCAACGCCCTTCAGCGCGCCGTATACCTTGTTGGTGGACGTGAAGAGCAGCGGAGGGGGCGTCGCACGCCTGCGGATCGCCTCCAGGATGTTGAAGGTGCCGAGCAGGTTGGTGTTCAAGTCCAGCGCGGGATCCTCGAGCGAGGTAGTCACCGCCACCTGCGCAGCCAGGTGGAAGACCTGCCGCGCCATCGACACCAGTTGCCCGATCGCTTCCGCGTCGCGGATGTCCACCACCTCCAGCCGCACCAGGCGAGGGTAGCGGGACAGTAGCCACTCCGCGTTTGCGCGCACTCCGTCCCGGCTCAGGTTGTCCGCGATGACCACGGGTTCGCCGCGCGCCGCCAGGCCGTTGGCCAGGTTGGAGCCGACGAAGCCGGCGCCTCCCGTGATCAGCGTGTATTCGCCTTTCGTCATCTCCCTCTCCCTCACAGTGTAAGGCCACGTGCGGCCAGGTCGGCGACGTGCTCGCCGACGGTGTCCTCCGGCTTCTCCTGCTCATCCAGCCACTGCACCAGCTCTTGCATCCCTTCCTCGAGGCCGACGCGGGGCTCGTAGCCGAGGAGCCTGCGCGCCCTCTCGATGTCGGCGAAGCAATGCCGGATGTCTCCCACGCGGTACCGGCCGGTCACCTGCGGAGGCAGGTCGACCTCGAGCACGGCGGCAAGCGTTTCCGCGATCTCCCGCACGGTGATGGAGCGTCCAGAGCCGATGTTGAACACCCGACCGACCGCCTGCGGGTGGTCGCCGGCGAGCAAAAGCCCCTGCACCACGTCGCCAACCGAGACGAAATCCCGGCTCTGCAGCCCGTCCTCGTAGACCAATGCGGAATTACCGTTCAGCAGGCGCGAGCTGAAGATGGCCGCTACGCCCGTATACGGGTTCGAGAGCGACTGCCTGGGTCCGTAGATGTTGAAGAAGCGAAGCGCCGCGGCGGGGATTCCGTAGGCGGCGCCGATCTGGAGCACCAACCGCTCCTGGTCCGCTTTGTTCAGCGCATAGACCGAGGTAGGGTCGAGCTCCTTGTCCTCGTCGGTGGGGCGGGGTGAGAGGGATCTTCCAAGGGCGTCCTGCGGCTCCCACTGGTGAGCGCGTAGCTGGGCCTCCGTGCGACGCACCACTCCCGCATCCTCTCCCTCGGGGGACACGTACCGCCCTTCTCCGTAGATGGACATCGAGCTCGCCACCACGAGCCTTTCGAGCTCGAGCTTCCGATCGACGATCTCCTGAAGGAGGTAAGCCGTTCCCAGTGTGTTCGTTGCCGTATAATCGGCGATCTGGTACATTGACTGCCCCACGCCGACCGCCGCCGCGAGGTGGTAGACGACGTCCGCCCCCCGGACAACGCGCGCCACGGCATCCCGGTCGCGCATGTCACCGATGACCAGCTCGGCGTCAGGGGAAAGCCACGGGGGAATTCGGCGTGCCGGTCCGTGAACCTGGGGATCGAGGTTGTCGAACACCGTCACGCGGTCGCCTCGCTCCACGAGTGCGTCGACCAGGTGCGATCCGACGAAACCCGCTCCGCCGGTTACGAGCACTCTGCGTTGCGTCAAACCGCACCCCCGGGGTTCGCGTTGATTACTTCGATCAAGATCTGGAACGAGCCCAACAACCTTTCACACTGGGACTTCCAGCTCGACCCGGACTGGGCGATCTTCGCCGAGATGGTGAAGCAGACCCGGGACGCCCTGCGGGCGGTGGGCTGTCGCCTCCCCATTGTCCTGGGCGGTATGTCCCCGATCGACCGCGGCTTCCTGCATCGTCTGCAGGAGCACGGCGCCCTCAACTGCGTGGACATCCTGGCGGTGCACGGCTTCCCCATGGACTGGAACCTCTGGTCGCTCGAGGAATGGCCGGAACGCCTGGAGTCGATCCGTACCGAGTTTCAAAAGCCCGTCTGGATCACCGAGACGGGCGTTTCTTCGTTTGCCAGCGAGGAGGTCGCCGCCTGGGGTCTGCGCCGGTCTCTGGAGCTGCTGCGCGGGGAGAAGGTCTACTGGTACAGCCTTCTCGATCTGGCCCCGGAGCGTGAAGCGACAACCCGTCACAAAGCGGCCGAAGGCAGCGCCTACTTCCGTCATTTCCACTTCGGGCTCCTGCGGCACGACGGT
Organism: Longimicrobiaceae bacterium; assembly: GCA_036375715.1. Classification (NCBI taxonomy): domain Bacteria; kingdom Pseudomonadati; phylum Gemmatimonadota; class Longimicrobiia; order Longimicrobiales; family Longimicrobiaceae; species Longimicrobiaceae bacterium. The sequence continues at coordinate 63,435 of DASVBS010000004.1, forward strand.
ACGCCCAAGCTGGCGGTCCGTGACTTCGATCCCACGTTTGGCATCTGCCAGTGGTTCCATTTCCAGGACGAGCGCACCCTGGCAGTTGCCGCCGCTTGGCTCGAGCGACTGGGTGTACGGGTAGTGCGCACCGGCATCAGTTGGGGCGAGAGCTACCTGCCGAACGCCCGGCAATGGTTCGACACCCTCATGTCGGCGCTCGAGCCGTTCGAGGTGTGCTTGACCCTCTGTTTCACCCCACCGAGCCACGGCATCCGTCCCGACCACACCAGCCCGCCGCGGGACGTATCGCAGTTCGCATCGTTTGCCGCGGAAATGGTTCATCGGTACGCGGCTCCTCACGCCCTCTCCGGCGTGCAGAAGTAGACCTCGCCGCTCGGATGAGCTTCGATCCGTAGCCCCGCCGAGCGCAGCATCGCCTCCATCGCCGCCCGGTTCGGCACCCACCAGTTGGTAGGGTCCCCCGCGTAGCTGTGCTCCAGGAAGTACATCGACGGAAAGCCGGGATCCTCGAAGATCCTGCGCTCCGAAATGTCGTAATCGTGTTCGACCGGGAAGATCTCGGTGCTGCCGCGCAACATGCTCTGGAAGATCAGCTTCTCTCGCGGGAGGCGAGCCACCTTGTCCAGCGCGTACAGGGGATAGCGGAGGTGGTAGAGGACGCCCATAAAGAGCACGTAGTCGTATTGCTGACCCAGGCGGTCCACGTCGTAGACATTCATCAGGCGGTAATCGATGTCGGCCCGGAGGACCTCTGCCGCGAAACGCGCCTGCGCGAGGTAGCGGCGATCGTGCTCGATGCCGGTCACCCGCGCGCCGAGGGCGTGGAGTTGAAGGCTGTAGAAGCCGGCATTGCAGCCGATGTCGAGGACCGTCTTCCCCGTCATGTCCTGGGGAAATGCGGGCTCCACCTGCGACCAGAGATCCTGCAGGAAGTTGCCCAATGGGTGATCGGGTGCGGTCCGGATACCCTGCAACTCGAGGTCGTGAAACCAGGGGCCCAGCTCCTCGATTCGCCCGCGGACAGCTTCCTGCTCGATCGTGCTGCTCACGCCTTCGCTCCCATTCTCTGGTAGTACGCCTCCGACCAGGCATTCAACCGGGCGTTCACCTCATCCGCCCAGATTCCGGTCACCAGCCGCTGCGCCAAACGCACCCCCAGGCGCTCCGCAGTCCGGCGCTCCGCGTCCGCCTGCCTGCCCTGCTTCACCAACGCCGCCGCTTCCATCTCCAGCGCGAAAGCGAGGCGGTCGAGATCGGTGAAGATGCTCCCTCGCAAAGCTTTCCTTTCCTCACTCTCGTGAGGCGGCGGAGCACTCAGCATCGCCCAGTCCGTGCATGTTTTGGGTTGACCATGGGTTGAACGACAGGACCAAAAATTCAATTTTTTCAGGCAGTCAGTGAGCTTCTTGGCGTGCGCAAAGCGCATGCCATTAAATATTTTCCGTAAGAATGCGACTGATTCGTATTTTTCCGATTTTATTGTTTTGCAGTCGTCGGACGGGTAGTTGGGAAGCCGTGATGGAGGCGGCACGCAGAAGGTGAAGCTGGAGCCATTCTCCTGAGATTTGCGGCTGGTCGGAACGGCTTCTCGCGAGCAGGGTGAAAAGCGCGAGGAGGGAGGGCAGGTCGGGCGTGCGGCCGGCCCGACCAATGCTTAGGATCTACGGTCGTGGTGCACCACGGAACCGGAGTGGGCAGATCAGGTGAAGGAAGATCAACCGAGGAAGTTGAGAGATGAGTGACGGTAGGGTGGACGGAGCAGTGAGGGAGCTGGAGGTACTCGGGGTGGCGGGGAGTCTGCGGCGGGCGTCGTTCAACCGGGCACTGCTCCGTGCAGCGGTCGAGCTAGCGCCGCTGTCGATGCGGATCCGGGTCTTCGAGATCGGCGACCTGCCGCTCTACAATGCCGACCTGGACACGGATGAGCACCGCCCGGCAGCGGTCCGGGAGTGGAAGGAGGCCGTCTCGCGGGCGGACGGCGTCCTGCTGGTCTCACCCGAATACAATCATTCAGTCCCCGGCGTCATGCAGAATGCTCTCGACTGGGCATCGCGGCCCAGCATGAAGTCGCCCTTTCGCGGGAAGCCGGTCGGAATCATGGGAGCGTCAGGAGGGCTGTTCGGCACCGCGCGCGGCCAGCAGCAGCTCAAGCTGGTGCTGATGTCGATGCTCGCGTATGTGATGCCTCACCCGGGCGTGGCGGTGACCCAGGCCGCGACGCGCTTTGATGCGGAGGGAACCCTCGTCGATGCGACCACGCGCGAGTTCGTCACGGACTACCTGACCGAGCTCGAGGCCTGGATCCGCCGATTCGCGGTCGACAGTCCTACTGCGTCCTGACGATCTCGTCGGTGATGCGGTACTCTCCGTTCAGCCAGGCGATGATCTCACGCGCCCCCGGGTGGTCTGCATGGCCGTACCGTTCCCTCAGAGGCGCCTCCTTCTCACCCAGACGGTCGAGCCCGACGTCCTGTAGGATCAGCAGGTCCTCGCGCAGCCACTCGCCCAGCTCCTCGCCCAGGACCATCCGGGCCGCGCGGGCGAAGGCTTCGCCGTATTGGTAACGCTCGTCCCCGACCCGGTAGCGCTCCGCGAGGGTCAGCGCCGGGATGCGAGTGAGTGTGGGCTGCAGCGCGACGTTGATGCCGTGGCCTGAGATGCGAGTCGCATTGGCCGCCGGTCGTCCGGTGAAGCCGCGCAGGTGCAGGTACTGTGACATGCGCCGGCCGTCGTTGACCGGGTAGTTGTCCCAGAGGAAGGGAAGCCGCCCGATCCGCTGCGCGACGCGGTCGAGGTGTGCCGGCGAGATCTCGCGGGCGCAGACTTCCTCTCCGGTCCACAGGATCTCGATCGTCCGGTCGAGCCCCGCCGCGAGCTCCTCCAGGTAGCCGTCCGGCCTCCTCCCGAAGACCCGGTCCAGCACCGGGTCGTCCGTGTAGTAGCTGGGGCAGACCAGCAGCCTCTCCACGCCGGCGTGGGCGGCGATCCAGTCGACGATCTCGAGCTGCCGTCGAGCCAGATCCGGCGTGTCTCCGCGCATGTCGTCGAACAGGACCGCCAGGTCGACGGTGCCCAACTCGCGCAGGGATACGAGCTTGTCGCGGAGCGCCGCGCGGGCCTCCTCGTTGAAGTCGAGATACAGCTCATACGGACTCAGGCCGACGCCGAACCGCACCCCTTCCGCCTCGCACAAGCGGGCGAAAGAGTGCAGCGCATCCGCCATCGGATCGGGGTGCGGCTCCTGCCAGCGGCGCCGGAGATACGGGTCGGCTTTCGGGGCGTACAGGTAGAAGCCGTAGCCGTGCGGCGCGAGGAAGCACACCGCGTCCGCACGCTGCTCCCAGCTCCACGGCCGCCCGTAAAACCCTTCGATCAGCCCCAGCTCCACAGTCATCGATCCTCTTAGCTGTAATTGCGAATTACGAATTACGGTCGAAATTTGAATTTTGAATTCTGAATTTTGGATTGTCGGGTCATCCTGAGCGACGAAGGATCGCGGGCAGGCAGGGTGTTGGCTTGCGATCCTTCGCTTCGCTCTGAGGATGACAGGTGTAATTCAGGATGATAGGTTTTGGCTCAGCGCGCCAGCGTCCGGGTTCGGAATCGTAATTCGCAATTCGTAATTGGTAATTCCGATTTCCCCTCCGCGCCCTCTGCGTTCCTCTGCGGTAGATCACTCGGTGTATCGTCGCAGTGCGCTGTGTATCGAGAACATACCCCAATTCAAAATTCATAATTCAAAACCCCTTCCCGCAGTCCATGTTGTCGGATCACCTGTAAGGTGTTCCCCTACAACGCAGTCAGGAAGCCTTTGTGAGTGCGGCTTCCTGGTCGGCACGGTGCTTGTAGACCGTGGCGCCGGCCATTAGCTTCGAATTGTGACTCGAGACGCCGTTCTTTCGCCCCGGGCGCTGAAGCGACCGCTTCATCGACGCGCCCTCGCCCTGGTCTGGGCGCTTCTCTTCCTGTTCGGAACGGGAAGGGAGGCGTTGGCGCTGCACCCCTGCCCGCATCATGGGGGGAGGTGGGGCGGGGTGGTGGCGTCAGAGGCGCCGAGCTCACACCAGGGTCACCACGGGTCGCCGGTACACTCCCACGCGGAGGCGGGCGACTCGGGCCGCCATACGCAGGCCCCGGAGCATGCGGGTCCCTGCACGTGCGGGTCCGCCTGTCAGGCCAGCGGCGCGGTGGCCCTACCCGGAGCCAGCGCCACACAACCCGGCGTCGAGGTGATCGCCGATCTTTCGGCGACGATCCTCGAGCACGGTGTCTCTCTCCTTCCTCGCCCGTCGCACTTCCTTCCATTCGCGCAGGCACCGCCCGTCTGAGCTGTTTCGCGTCGCGTGATCGGTGAGCGCCTAAAGCCGCGAGCCAATCGCATTCAGAAACACTCAGCGAGCCTGGATCATGCCCAGCGTGTTCGTCCGGTGTCGCGGCTCCACCGCCGCGCACCCGCGCACTGCGCGTTTGTTGGTGTTCCTTGCGCTGCTCCTGGCCGTGGTGCACCCCGCGAGGGTCGCTGCCCAGCAGAGCGGTGTCATCGTCGGTCGCGTCGTCGACCAGGACAGCGGATCCCCGCTGGCGGGGGTCACCGTGTCGATCGTTGGCCTGCGGATCGGTACCCTCTCCGGTCCGGACGGAACCTTCCGTCTGACCGGAGTGCCCGCCGGAGAGCGCGTGCTTCTCGCGCAGCGGTTCGGCCTGGCAACCGCCGCCAGGACGGTGACGGTGACCCCCGGCTCCCCGGTGCGGGTGGAGCTCTCGCTCCGGGCGGAAGCGTTGTTGATCCCCGGCGTGGTGGTGAGCACCACGCGCGCCGCGCGACGTCTTGCCGAGACCACCGCCAGTGTGGGCGTGGTCGGGCCGGACGAGCTCGACGACGCCCGCCCGACACACCCCTCCGAGGTGATGCAGCGCATCCCGGGTGTCTGGGCCGGGGTAACCGCCGGGGAAGGTCATACCATGGCGATCCGCATGCCGAAGTCGACTGAGCCGGTCTACCTCTATCTCGAGGACGGCGTGCCGACCCGCTCCACCGGCTTCTTCAACCACAACGCGCTCTACGAGGTGAACCTGCCGCAAGCAGGGAGAATCGAAGTCCTGAAGGGCCCGGCGACCGCGCTCTACGGGAGCGACGCGATCGGCGGAGTGATCGACGTGGAGACGCGCGCCCCCTCCCGCTATCCGTCGGCTCAGATCTACGCGGAAGGCGGGGACAACGGATGGAGCCGCGCGCTGCTGTCCGGCAGCGGCACCTGGGGTCACAACGGCATTCGCGCCGACCTCAACCTCACACGGACCGACGGCTGGCGCGACGCGACCGGGTACGACCGGCAGAGCGCGACCGTGCGCTGGGACCACGCCCTCAACGGCGGGGGGAGGATGAAGACGGTGTTGAGCGCATCCCGCATCGATCAACAGACCGCGGGATCGTCGGCGCTGCTGCGCGAGGATTACCTGCGCGACCGGACCATCAACTACACCCCCATCTCGCTTCGCGACGTGCGCGCGGTGCGCCTGTCGACCGCCCTCGATCTGCCGATCGACGGGGGCGAGCTGAGCGTGACACCGTACCTCCGGTGGAACCGCATGGAGGTACTTCCCAACTGGTCGCTCACCTACGACCCGACCATCTACGAGACCGGCCACAGCTCGGCCGGGGTCATCCTCCGTGGCAGCCGCGACCTGCCCGCGCTGCGCTCTCGGGTCATCACCGGGATCGATGCCGACTACAGCCCCGGCGATCGGGAGGAGTTCCGCATCGAGCCGCTGCTCGAGGGCAGGATCTTCACCGACTACCGGCGGATGGAAGCGCTGTACGACTACGACGTCACTTACCGCGCCCTCTCGCCGTACGTCCAACTCGAGGCGAACCCGGTCGAGCGCCTGCATCTCACTGCGGGGCTGCGTTACGACCGTATGGCGTACGATTACGATACGGCCCTCGACCCCAGCGACACCGGCCGCTGGCGCCGTCCTGAAGACACTACGGTACGCTTCGATCACCTGAGCCCGAAGCTGGGTCTGGCTTATGAGTTCGGGCCCGCCCTGTCGGCCTATGTCAACTACGTGCACGGCTTCCGAGCGCCTTCCGAGGGGCAGCTCTTCCGTCAGGGCTCGGCGGTCAACACGGTAGGCCTGTCGCCGGTCGTGGCGAACAGCTTCGAGGTGGGTGCCCGGGGGCAGCTCGCGGGGCGTGTCGGCTACACGCTCGCGGCGTACCGGATGGAGGTGGAGAACGACATCCTCACGTACATCCGTCCCGACGGCATCCGTGAGACCCAGAACGCGGGGGCAACGCTGCACCGCGGTGTGGAAGCGGGTCTGAGCCTCGAGCTCACCCGAGCCCTCCGTGCGGATCTGAGCTATTCGCTCGCCGAGCACACCTATGAGGCGTGGTCCCCGGCCGAGGGGGTGGATTACGCTGGGAACGAGCAGGAAGCCGCGCCCAACGTGCTCGCCAGCGGCAGACTGACTTACTCGCCGGACCTGCTGCGCGACGGGAGCGTGGCGCTCGAGTGGAGCCGGGTCGGATCGTACTGGATGGACGCCGAGAACACCCATCGCTACCCCGGCCACGACCTCTTCACGCTCTCGGCGAACGTCCCGCTCGGAAGGCAGCTGGAGCTGATCGGGCGCATCGTGAACCTCACCGACGAGCGGTTCGCGGAGAGCGCCCTCTACACGCAGGCACGCGGGGAGGAGTACGCGCCGGGTCTGCCGTGCACGGTGTACATCGGCCTGCAGTACGGCTGGGGAGGTAATCGCCGATGAGCTCTCGACCTGCCCTTTGGGGAAGGCTCGCCGCGGCGATGATCGCGGCCTTGCCCCTCGCGTTGCTCGGTGCCTGCGCCGGCTCCGACGCTTCGGGCGGGTTGGAGGCCTCTGCCCCGATCACGCTGGACGAGGATTCCGCGAGCAACCCGACGGTGGCGTATGACCGGGTGAGCGGCCGCACGTACCTGGCCTGGGTTGGGGTGGAGGCCGGGGAGAACGCCGTCTTCCTGCTCGCGCTCGATTCGACGGGCGTCGCCAACGGCCCGGTGCGGGTGAACGACATTCCGGGAGATGCAGCGCCGCACCTCCAAGCCCCTGCTCAAGTGGCGGTGGGACCCGGCGGAGAGGTCTACGTCGTCTGGCAGAACAACACGCCCGTGGAGGGGCGCAGGTTCCCGGCGAGCGACCTGCGGCTCGCGATGTCCACTGACGGCGGCCGCAGCTTCCGACCGGCCATCACCGTGAACGACGACGCCGGAGGTCCGCCCACCTCGCACACCTTCCACGACATCGCGGTGGCGGCGGACGGCACCGTATACGTCTCCTGGATCGATTCCAGGGACCAGGAGGCCGCGGCTCATCAGCGCCTCCCCCCGACGTCGGGCGACGTGGCCGCTCATGCGATGCACGGTGTTGGGGCGGGGGAGGGGCACGACATCCCCGCGTCGCACGACCATGGGGTGGGCGGTGACCCCTCCGGTCCGGAGATCCGGGTCGCTCGCTCGACCGATGGAGGACGCACCTTCAGCGCGAGCGTGGTGGTCGATTCGGCGGCCTGCCCCTGCTGCCGCACGTCGCTCGCCCTGGGCCCGGATGGAAGCGTGTACGTTGCCTGGCGGAAGATCTTCCCCGGCAACGTGCGCGACATCGTGGTGGCGCGGGCCGCGCCGGAGCTGGACGGCTTCTCCGAGCCGGTGCGCGTCCACGAGGATGGTTGGGTCTTCCCGGGATGCCCTCATGCAGGGCCGAGCCTCGCGGTCGACGCGGAGGGAAGGCTGCTGGTAGGCTGGTATACGGGGAGGGAAGGGCGGCAGGGGCTGTGGTACACCCACTCCAGCGATGGCGGCCGCAGCTTCGCCCCGGCCACGCCGATCCTCACGGAGGAATGGGTGCCTCCATCGCTGCTCCGGCTGGCGGTGGGTGAGGGCAGCGTCTGGGCCGCCTGGGACGACCGAACCGATGGTTCACCGCGGGTGCGGGTCGCCTCCGGGCCGGTCGGCGGCGAGCTCGTCCCTATGGAGCGGTGGCAGGTCGAGGGCTCCGACCCCGCCGTGGCCGTCACGGACGGTGGGGCAGTGGTCTCGTGGCTGAGGGGGGCATCGGCGCTGGCAGTGCCGGTGCGGCTCGTGACCGGCCTTTAGCGGCGCCCCCTGAGGGGGAACGCGCGCGGGCTCCCACCAGGCGGCCAAAAAGGCCGCCCCGACGGGCGGATTCCCTGCAAGATGCCCGTCTGAGCGCCCCTCAAGGCAAATGGCTCGAATTGCCCGCACGCTGAGGGCGTGGCCGGCGCAACCCCCTTCAGTACGCGCTCAGGTGCACCCCCCTCACAGCCCGACCGGAGGGATCGGTGATGGCGCTGAGCGAAGCGTCCCAGGCCAGCGCCTCCGGGGTGCTGCAGGCGACCGACTTCCCGCCCGGTACGGTCTCCGCGCAGGACGGCAGCGGGAAGTGCTCGTCGAAGATCGCCCGGTAGAAATAGGCTTCCTTCGTGTCCGGCGTGTTGTGGGGGAAGCGGTAGACGGCGTTTTCCAGCTCGCGGTCACTGACCTGTTCCTCAGCGTAGGCCTTCAGCGAGTCGATCCAGCTGTAGCCGACCCCGTCCGAGAACTGCTCTTTCTGGCGCCACGCCACCGACGGCGGCAGCAGGTCCTCGAAGGCCTCCCGAAGGATCTGCTTCTCCATGCGACCCGGCCCCGCCATCTTCACCGCCGGATCGAGCGACATCGCCACGTCCATGAACTCCTTGTCCAGGAAGGGCACGCGCGCCTCGACCCCCCACGCGGCCATCGCCTTGTTCGCCCGCAGGCAGTCGTACCAGTGCAGCCGGTCGAGCTTGCGGACGGTCTCCTCATGGAAGGATCGCGGGTCCGGCGCCCGGTGGAAGTACAGGTAGCCGCCGAAGATCTCGTCCGATCCCTCCCCGGAGAGCACCATCTTGATCCCCATCGCGCGGATGCGGCGCGCCATCAGGTACATGGGCGTCGCCGCGCGGATGGTGGTCACGTCGTACGTCTCGAGGTGATGGATGACGTCCGACAGGGCGTCGATCCCCTCCTGCACGGTGAAGTGGAACTCGTGGTGCACCGAGCCGATGAAGTCGGCCACCTCTCGCGCAGCTTTCAGGTCCGGTGCGCCCTCCAGGCCGATGGCGAAGGAGTGAAGCTGCGGCCACCAGGCCTCGCTCCGGTCCTGATCTTCCACCCGGCGGCCGGCGAACTTTTTCGCCGCGGCGGCGATGATGGAGGAGTCCAGGCCGCCGGAGAGCAGCACGCCGTACGGCACGTCGGACATGAGCTGCCGCTTCACGGCGGCCTCCAGCGCCTCGCGGATGAGCCGCGGATCGCGGGGCCCGTCCTTCACCGCTTCGTAGTCCCGCCAGGCGCGATGATAGTAGGGACGCGGCTCGCCGATCTCGCTGTCGAGGAAGTGCCCCGGAGGGAACTCCGTGACCGTGCGGCAGACCGGCACCAGCGCCTTCATCTCCGAGGCAACGTGGAGGTTCCCCTCCTCGTCATAGCCGGTATAGAGGGGCACGATCCCCATGTGGTCTCGCGCCACCAGGTACCGGTTGCGTTCGGCATCGTACAACACAAAGGCGAAGATGCCGTTGAGCATGTCGAGGAAGTCCGTGCCGTGCTCCGCGTACAGCGGCAGGATGACCTCGCAGTCGGATTCCGTCTTGAACTGGTAGGGACGGGAGAGCGTGCTCCGCAGCTCGCGGTGGTTGTAGATTTCGCCGTTCACCGCCAGAGCGTGGGTGCCCGCGGGGTTCAGCAGAGGCTGGGCCCCGTGGAGAACGTCGACAATGGCGAGCCGCTCGTGGGCCAGGATCGCCCGTTCGTCGGCAAAGATGCCGGACCAGTCAGGTCCGCGGTGGCGCTGGAGCTTCGAGAGCCGAAGGGCGCGCGCCCGCAGCGGCGCCGGATCGCTCTTGAGGTCCAGAATGGCGAGGATCGAGCACATGGATGATGGTCTCCGATCGGAGGTGGCGAACCGGGACGCCGGCACGAAAAAGCGGCTCCCCGATTCGAGGAGCCGCGCCGGTGGCCGGTCGTCTGCGCCCGCTAAGGCACCAGCAACCCCCGTCCGCGGCTCCCGTGAGAGAGCGGATTGGGATTGAAGTTCCGGTTGCGGATGCGAATCGACATGAATTCGGCGTGGCTTGGGAATGCGCGGGTGCATAACCTTTCACCCGCGGGCACAAATAGAACCTCCCTAAGGCCGTTCTGTCAATGGGCAAAGGGTCCGGGGTGGGCTTGCTGTGCCTGAGCGGTGTGGCTATTGATTATGCAAACCGCGGGAGTCCGCACTTCTTCCTTGCTCCCTCCATCGTACGATGGATCCCACCGAAGTAACCAATCCGCAGTACTACCACAGGGTCGTGGACTGCCAGTGGGCCTGTCCGGCCCACACTAACGTTCCCGAATACATCCGGCTCATCGCTCAGGGGCGCTACAGCGAGGCGTACCTGCTCAATCGCGAGAGCAACGTCTTCCCGGGAATTCTAGGGCGAACCTGCGACCGACCCTGCGAGCCGGCGTGTCGTCGAGGTAGGGTGGATGGGAAGCCGGTCGCGATCTGCCGCCTCAAGCGGGTCGCCGCCGACCATCGAGGCGACATCGAACCGTACCTCCCTCGCGCTCCCGAGCAGAAGAACGGCAAGCGGATCGCCCTGGTAGGAGCCGGCCCGGCGTCGCTCACGGTCTGTAACGACCTGATGCCGCTCGGCTATGAGTGCGAGATCTTCGAGAAGCTCGACCGACCCGGCGGCCTCATGCGGATCAACATCCCCGCCTTCCGGCTTCCGGCGCAGGTGCTCGACGAGGAGATCGACTACATCCTGCGCATGGGGGTGAAGATCCACTACAACACCCCGGTGGAGAGCATGGCCACCCTGCTCCAGCAGGGTTATGACGCCGTGTTCGTGGGGAGCGGGGCCCCGCGCGGGAAGGAACTGGACCTGCCAGGCAGGTGGGAGACGGACAGGATCCACATAGGCATCGATTGGCTCGCCTCGGTCCACTTCGGCCACATCAACTCGATCGGCTCGCGGGTGCTGGTGATCGGCGTCGGCAACACCGCCATGGACTGCTGCCGCACCGCGAAGCGCCTCGGCGGCGACGACGTGAAGGTGATGGCGCGCCGCTCGCGCCCGTACTTCAAGGCTTCGCCGTGGGAGCTGGAGGACGCCGAGGAGGAAGGGGTCACGATCGTGGAGAACCACTCCCCCCGGCGCTTCATCGTGGAGGATGGCCGGCTGGTGGGGATGGAGTTCGACCGGGTCGAGTGGTACGACACGCCGGAGGGACGGCAGAAGAGCCGCACCCTGGAGACGGTGGTGATCCCGTGCGACGAGGTCATCCTCGCGATCGGGCAGGACGCCGCGTTCCCGTGGGTCGAGCGGGACATCGGCATCGAATTCAACGAATGGGATATGCCGGTGGTGGACCGGCTCACCTTCCAGTCGACGCGTCCCGGGGTGTTCTTCGGCGGTGACGCCGCATGGGGCCCCGAGAACATCATCTGGGCGGTGGAGCACGGGCACCAGGCCGCCATCAGCATCCACAACTACTGCCAGGGAATTCCGCTGACGGAGCGCCCGCCCTACGGGATGAACCTGGTCAGCACCAAGCTGGGGATGCACGCCTGGCGTTACAGCAACGACTACGAGCCGGCGACCCGTGCGAAGATGCAGCACGTGGAGCTGACCCAGCGCTTCCAGGCGCTGGGCGTGGAGGTCGAGCTGGGCTTCACGCCCGAGCAGACCGCCCGCGAGGTGGAACGGTGCCTCAACTGCGACGTACAGACGGATTTCACGCCGGAGCTCTGCATCGAGTGTGACGCCTGTATCGACATCTGCCCGGTCAACTGTCTGACCATCACACCGGACGGCCCGGAGGAGGTGGTGCGCTCCAGGCTCTCCGCTCCGGCCGTGAATCCCGATCAGCCGCTCTACGCTTCGGCGCCGCTGCCGCAGACCGCGCGCCTGATGGTGAAGGACGAGGACATCTGCCTGCACTGCGGGCTCTGCGCTGACCGCTGCCCCACCACCGCGTGGGACATGAAACAGTTCCAACTTCTCATCCCCTACGCCGGACGATCGGCATGCTCGACCGAACCGCTGACCTCCCTGACGGCCCGCTGACGGCGGAGGCTCCGTCCGGCCCCGCGCGCGCCGTCCGGGTCAATGACTTCGCCTTCAAGATCGCGACGGTCAACGGCACCGGCTCGGCCAGCGCGAATAGCCTGCTCATGCAGGCGATCTTCCGGATGGGCATCCCCGTCACCGGGAAGAACGTCTTCCCCTCGAACATCCAGGGGCTACCTACCTGGTACGAGATCCGGGTGAGCGGCGAGGGCTACGCTGCGCGCACCTCGATCTTCGATCTGTTCGTGGTGATGAATCCCGCTACCTACGCGCGCGACATCGCGGAGGTGCGCGCGGGTGGCTATGTGCTGTACGACTCGTCCTGGCCCCTTCCGGCCGACCTGCTCAGGGAGGACGTGCAGTACCTCGGGGTCCCGCTCGGCCAGATGTGCGTGGAGGCCTTCCGCGGCAGCCGCGAGCGGGTGCTGATGAAGAACATCGCGTACGTGGGGGCGCTGTCGGCGCTGCTGGATATCGATCTGCAGGTGGTGGCGGAGATCCTGCGCGAGCAATTCTCCCGCAAGCAGTCGCTGATGGATTCGAACTTCCGCGCCCTCCACCTCGGCTACGACTACGCGCGCGAGCACCTCGAGTGCCCGTTGCCGATCCGGCTGGAGCGGATGGACGCCACCCGCGATCACATCCTCCTGGACGGCAATACCGCCTGCGCACTCGGGTGCATCTACGCGGGTGCAACCGTGGCCGCGTGGTACCCCATCACACCCGCGACCTCGCTGATGGATGCGTTCGGCGCGCTCTGTCGCCGGTTCCGAACCGATCCGGAGACCGGTCGGAAGCGGTACGCCATCATCCAGGCAGAGGACGAGCTCGCGGCCGCGGGGATGGTGATCGGCGCGGGTTGGATGGGTGCGCGGGCCTTCACCTCGACGGCTGGTCCCGGAATCTCCCTGATGAGCGAGTTCCTGGGGCTGGCGTACTACGCCGAGGTGCCTGGTGTCTTCTTCGACATACAGCGAACCGGGCCGTCGACCGGGATGCCGACGCGCACGCAGCAGGGCGACCTGCTGCAGATCGCCTACGCCTCGCATGGGGACACCAAGCACATCGCCCTCTTCCCGGGGAACCCGGAGGAGTGCTTCTACATGGCGGTGCAGGCGTTCGACCTGGCGGAACGCTTCCAGACCCCGGTGTTCGTGGTGAGTGACCTCGACATCGGGATGAACGACTGGATGGTGCCCAAGCTCTGCTGGGACGACAGCTACCGTCCGGATCGCGGCAAGGTGCTGAGCGCCGAGGAGATCGAATCGCTCGATCGCTTCTACCGTTACCTCGACCGCGATGGGGACGGCATCCCCGCCCGCACTCTGCCGGGCGTCCACCCCAAAGGCTCCTACTTCACCCGAGGGTCGGGCCACAACAAGTTCGGGGGCTACACCGAGGACCCGGAGGAGTACACCGAGGTCATGGACCGTCTCGCGCGCAAGATCGACAGGGCCGGCGAGTTCGTGCCTGCCCCGGAGATTCGTCTGCGCGAAGGGGCCCGCGTCGGGTTGATCTCGATCGGTGGGTGCGACGCGGCGGTGAAGGAAGCGATCGACCGGCTCGCACAACAGGGTGTGCCGGTGGACTATCTGCGGGTCCGGGGATTCCCGTTTGCCCAGTCCGTCACCGAGTTCCTGCACGCGCACGACTGGAGCTACGTGGTCGAGCAGAACCGCGACGGCCAGCTCCGCAGCCTCCTTGCCCTGGAGACCGAGTTCCCCATGGACCGCCTGGTCCCGCTGCGGTACTACGGGGGGATGCCGCTCAGCGCCAGCGACGTAGAGGCCGGGGTTCAGAAACATCTCGCCGAGCACGCACATGCCGTCGATCTCCAAGCCGCCGATTAGTCATCCCGGCCTCCCCCGTAACTCGCTGGGGCTGACGCGCCGCGACTACGAGGGGGCGATGTCCACCCTCTGCGCGGGGTGCGGCCACGATTCGGTGACCGCCGCGATCGTGCAGGCGTTCTGGGAGCTGGAGGTTCCGCCGCACCGGGTGGCCAAGCTCAGTGGGATCGGCTGTTCGTCGAAGACGCCCACCTACTTCCTCCGCGACGCGCACGGGTTCAATGCCGTGCACGGCCGCATGCCCTCGCTGGCGACAGGGGCCAACGCGGCAAATCGGGAGCTGGTGTACATCGGCGTCTCCGGGGATGGCGACTCGCTCTCCATCGGTGTGGGCCAGCTCTGCCACGCCATTCGCCGCAACGTGAACCTGCTCTACGTGCTGGAGAACAACGGCGTCTATGGCCTCACCAAAGGGCAGTTCTCGGCGTCGGCCGACGTGGGGAGCCGCTCCAAGCGGGGCGTGCCCAACGCCCAGAAGCCGATCGACCCCGTGCTGCTGGCGCTCAGCCTGGGTGCCACCTTCGTGGCGCGGGGCTTCTCAGGTGACAAGGATCAGCTGGTGCCGCTCCTCAAGGCGGGAATTCGTCACCGCGGCTTTGCCCTGGTGGACGTGATCTCCCCCTGCGTGACCTTCAACGACCACGAGGGCTCCACCAAGAGCTATCGCTACACCCGGGAGCACCACGTCGACCTGACCCAGGTGGACTTCGTGCCTATCCGCAGCGAGATCACGGCCTCCATCGGCAACGGCAGCGCGGCGCGGGCGGTCACCATGCACGACGGCAGCGTGGTGCACTTCCGCAAGGTCCACGAGGGCTACGACCCCACCGACCGCGATGCCGCCTACGCCTACGTGCGCCGGATGCAGGAGGCGGGCGAAGTGGTCACCGGCCTGCTCTACGTCGACCCCGCCGCCGACGACATGCACGCCGAGCTCGGCACCGTGGAGGAGGCACTCACCAGCCTGCCATACGAGGAGCTGTGCCCGGGGGCGGAAGCGCTGGAGCAATGGCAGGCGGAGCTCGTCTAAGACGCGGGAAAATGCGAATTACGAATTGCGAATTACGAATTACTCGTTCGTAATTTATTAGTTTTTGATTTCTTGATTTTGAATTTGAACTTTGAATTGACGACGGAAGCATGGGCGCCGAGTGAAAGGGTGGTACGTCACCAGTAATTCGTAATTCGTAATTCCGCCCACGCCTCCAATTCAAAATCCAAAATTACCGCTCGTCCCCCTCCTCTCCACGCGCCACCGCATCCAGCACGCCCGCGGCTGCGACGACATACGCCAGTGCCTCGTGTTCGTCCGCGAGGCGTCGTCGCAAAGCGGAGTCTTCGCTGCGGTCGTCGGTGCGGTTGAGGCGCTGGATCAGCCGCTCGCGGTTCTCGGGGCCGATGGAGTTGGCGAGCAGAATCAGTCCGCGCGCGAGCAGGTCGGGAGGCAGCTCGCGGAGCATCTCCATCGCGAGCCGCATCGCCGCCGGCTCTCCTTCGCCGTATAGCTCCTGCGCCGTTCTCAGCGGTTCCGCCTGGCGTTCCCGCACGGAATCGATCCATCCGGCCACCACGATCGGGGTGAGCCAGGCCGCGAGGTCCAGGCAGGCCGACGGCTCCAGGACGTACAGCTCCCCCGCGTCCCACGTCCCGTCGCGGCGCTGACGGCGCGTGCCCATCGCCACCCGCCCGTCTCGCAGCCACTCCGCGTGCAGCAGCGTCGGCGGATCCTCCTGCAGGACGATCTCCAGCGCGCCCAGCTCGGCTTCTCGCTCGCTCATGCTGCCCTCTTTTCCAGCTCGGACGCGAGCTCGCCCCCGACCAGCACCACGAGCCCGGTGACGTACAGCCACAATAGCAGGATAATGAACGCCCCGAGGAAGCCGTAGGTCTCGCTGTAGGAGCTGAAGTTGGCGATGTAGATACGGAAGCCCGCGGTGGCGAGAACCCACAGGGCGGCCGCTAACGCTGCCGCACGGATCAGCACCCAGTTGGAGCCTCGCTGATCGCGGTCCGGGAGGAAGTAGTAGGCTCCCCAGAAGGCAGCGACCATGAAGGCGAAAGCCAACGGCCACTGCACCAGGTTCCAGATGATCGTTCCCACCCGCCCCAGACCTACCGCCTCGACCAGGGCGGGGGCGAGCAGCAGGGTGCCCGCGGCGGCGAGAAAGAGGACGACGCTCGCGAACATCACCGCCAGCGCCAGCAGCCGCTTGCGCAGGTACGATCGGGTGTCCTGGAGGTCGTAGGCGTGGTTGAGGGTATCGATCAGACCGGCGAAGACCGACGATCCGCCCCACAACGCCAGCAACAAGCCTATGGAGAACGGGCCCGGGGCTTCTTGTAGCACCACCTGCTCGATGAAGGGGTCGATGATCCCCTCCGACACCGCCGGCGGGAGCGCGATGGACGCCTGCGCCCTCAGCCAGGTGGCGACCGCCTCACTGCCGATCAATCCCGCTAGCCCGAAGAGAGCCATCAGGGCAGGGGGGAGCGCCAGGAAGGCGTAGAAGGCGAGCTTGGCGGCGTGCCCGGTGATCTCGTCGCTCTGGATCTCTCCCCAGAGATGCTTCACGAAGGCCTTCCACCCGGCCTCTCGCGGCGGGGGCGGACGCGGATCGGTCCGACTGGCCAAGGCCACCGCCCCTCCAGGCTCCCGCAGGCCCGCCCCCTCGCTCACCGGCGCACGATCGAGATAGCCGCGCCCCGTCGGCAGAGCCGTTCCGTGGTCCGACGATGCTACCGCAAAGCGGCGAGGCCTCGCCTCGGCTGTGATGCGGGCTCCGGCGAGCCCCGGTGCGTCCTTGCCCGGTTCGCCATGCCCTCTGCGGCCGAGAAGGCCCGTGCGTAGCGCCGCGGCCTCCTCTTTCGCCCAGCCGACGGTGTCCCGGGCGGCCGCGATGGCTTGCCGCGGGGTCGGGTCGGCGGAGCGGATCCTTCGCATTCCGCCGAGGGTGCTCAGCGCGCCGATGACCAGCAGGATGGCGCCGACCAGCAGTGCGGCCAGCCAGTAAGAGCCGATTAGTTCTCCCAGGAGCACGACGATCCCGGCGAGGATCGTCAGCAGACCCAGGCCGCCGACGCCGATTCCCACGGAGATCCGGGCGAATCCTCTGGCGGCGGAGCGCACCGCGGCGCGTACCTCGGCGCGGGCGAGGGCGATCTCGCGGCGGACCAGCTCTGCGGCGTCTGCCGCAAACGAGCGCAGGAGTTCAGAGAGGGATCGGACCGGCGGCCGATCTCCGCCGGAAGAGGCCGGACGTCTACCCGAGGGCATGAAGCTGTTCGGAAAATTGTCTGGCGGAAGTGAATCGTCGCCGCCGAAGCAAAAAGCCTGCCGATTGCCTGAGTCGTTGAAGCATCGTACTTTGGGATAACAGACCCCGCCCCCCGGCGCCCCTGGAGCGATGCGGAGAGAGTCTCACCATTCGGCTGGAATCATCCTCTTCCGGGACACCCCGGAACGGACCTTCCTGCTGCTTCGCTCCGCCCTCACCCGCCGGCCGGTCTGGGAGTTCCCCAAAGGCGCCATCGAACCCGGCGAGACGGTGCAGCAGGCAGCGGAGCGCGAGCTCCAAGAGGAAGCGGGGCTGACCGACGGCGACTACCAGGTACTGGACGGCTTCGTTGACGTGGAGCGCTACTACTTCACCCGCGGCACCGGCGCCGACCAGATTCTGATTCGCAAGCAGGTCACCTATTTCGTGGCGCGCTGGAAACACGGAGAGATTCGCCTCTCCCCGGAGGCCACGCGCTTCCAGTGGGCAACGGCGGCGACGGCCGAGCGCCGCCTGCGTTTCCCGGAGAAGCGGCGCGTGCTCGCCAACGCGATCCGCTGGCTCGAGGAGCATCACCCGGCCCCCACCGCGCCGCTGGTCGAGCCCCCGCTCCTGGGCGGCTGAGCAGCTGAAAGCCTCACCGGGCGTCTTCGTGATTGCGGGCGTCCCCGCTGCCTATCCGTCGTAGTGCCCTCTTAGGAAGCTGCACGCGGAACTCGCTGCCCTCACCCGGGCGGCTCCAGACGTCCAGCTTTCCCCCGTGCAACTCCACCAGCAGGTTGGCGATGGCCAGGCCCAGGCCTGTCCCGCCGGGGCGTGAGCGCGCCGCATCCGCCCGGTAGAAGCGGTCGAAGACGCGCGGCAGCTCTTCTGGGGCGATGCCGATGCCGGTGTCGCGAACCCGCACCTCCACCCAATTCCTCGCCTCGGCCGCGCCGTTCCTCTCTCCCTCGCTCTCGCCGGGGATCGGGCCCCCCTCGATCTCGGCGGCGGTGATGGTGACCGAGCCGCGCTCGGTGAACTTCACCGCGTTCGACACCAGGTTGAGGAACACCTGCCGCAGGCTGCCGGCGGATCCCTCCACCACGAGGCGGGGCGGCACGCGGGTTTCCACGGCGATCGGCTTCTCCCGCGCAAGCGCCATCCCAACCTCGGCCACGTCCTCGAGCAGCGCGGAGAGATCGACCTCGGTCGCCTCGATCTGCAGACCGCCCTCCTCGCCCTGGGCGAGGGTCAGCAGGCCATCCACGAGCTGTAGCATCCACTCCGTCTCCTCGAGCACCTCCTCCAGCGTACGGGCCAGCTCGTCGGCGCTGCGCTCGCGCACGAGCGCGACCTGGATCGTGCCCTTGATCGACGTGAGGGGGGTTCGCAGCTCGTGACTGGCGTCGGAGGTGAAGCGTCGCAGCGCCTGCACCGCGCGCTCGAGCCGCGTGAGCATGCCGTTGAAGGAGCGGGCGAGCTCGTTCAGCTCGGCGGGGCGTTCGGGCTCCGCGACCCGTCGAGATAGGTCTCCGATCTCGATGCTGCGCGTGGTGTCGACGAGGCGGGCGAGGGGGTCGAGGAGTCGTTCCAGCAGTGCCCAGCCGCCGAGGGCGGCCAGCAGGGCGGTAAGGGGGATGACCAGCAGCGCGATGAACCGGAAGGATCCCAGCGCCAATCGCTCGATCTCCGTTCCGCGAGAGGCGGTGATCACCACCTCTCGCCCGTCGGCGAGGCGCAGTCGGCGCTGCAGCACGTCGATCTGCTCGCCGCTCTCCATCTGTACGCGGCCCTGCTCCTCGGAAAGGAGCACGCGCGGCATGCCGAAGGGAATGTTGACGCGCTCCGTGTACTCGGCGGCTTCACGCAACGAGGCGGCCCCGGTCCGCTCGAGCGTCCGCTGCAGAAGCACGTAGGTGACGACGGTGAACGCGCCCAGGGCGGCGAGCAGCACCAGCGAATACCAGAGGACGATCTCCCTCCGCAGCGACGGAGGGCCGGCCTCGGTGAAGAGCCTCATTCCTCCTCGGGCGAGCTCAGCATGTAGCCGACCCCGCGCACCGTCTGAATCAGCTCGTGTTCGGGGTCGAGCTTGTTACGCAGGGAGTTGATGAACACGTCGACCACGTTGGTCCCGGGATCGAAGCGGATTCCCCAGACGTGTTCCATGATCATCGACCGCGAAAGAGGGCGGTTGGGATTTCTGAGCAGGTACTCCAGCAGGGAATATTCCTTGGGGGTGAGCTGGACCGGCTCTCCCTGCAGGGTAACCTGGCGCCGAGCCGGGTCGAGCTCGAGCTCGCCCACGCGCAGCGTCGGGGCGGGCGCTCCACTGGCCCGGCGGAGGAGCGCTCGCAGGCGCGCGGAGAGCTCGCTGAAGTCGAACGGCTTGGTCAGGTAGTCGTCGGCACCGGCGTCGAGGCCATGGACCTTCTCCTCGGGGCGTCCCAGTGCGGTGAGCAGCAGGATCGGCAACGCGCTTCCCTCCGCCCGCAGCCCACGCACGAGATCGATCCCGCTGCGGCCCGGCAGCATCACGTCCACCACGGCGGCGTCGAAGCGCTCCGTCCGCGCCCGCTCGAAGCCCTCGTCTCCGTCGGTGGCCGTCTCCACGATGTAACCCTCCTCGGATAGGCCCTTCTTCAAAAATCCCAAAATCCTGGGGTTGTCCTCGACGATGAGTATGCGCACGTAAAGTAGAGAAAGGCGTTTATTAAGAAGGCTTAATCCTATCCTAACCGTCGTCTAACCGTTCGCACTTCACTGGCCAAACTAAGCTTTTAGCTTTATCGCAGGAAGAACGCGTTCCGTCGGTGTTCCGTCAGTAGAGGAGATACCATATGTACAAAATGCTACGCAAGGCAGTACTGCCGACGGTGCTGGTACTGGGAATCGGCGGGGCGGCGACGGCGATCGACGCCTTCGAGGATCCGATTCCCGCGCTTGACGCGCAGGCGGCAGCAACGACGCCTGACGCGGCTCCGGACGCGCTGTCGCAAGCCTTCCGGAGCGCGGCGCGGTCGGTCATTCCGGCGGTTGTGCACGTGCAGGTGGAATCGGCCCCACGTAACGTCAGCCGGGTGCCGGAGGAGTTCCGGGATTTCCCCTTTGACTTCTTCTTCCGTTTCCCCGATGTACCTCCGGTTCCGCAGCGGGGTAGCGGCTCGGGATTCATCATCAGCAGCGACGGCTACGTCCTCACCAACAATCACGTGGTCGAGGATGCCGACCGCGTGACGGTGACGCTCACCGACAACCGCGTGTTCGACGCGGAGGTGGTGGGGCGAGATCCCAGCACGGACGTCGCCGTGCTGAAGATCGAAGCGGAGGACCTCCCCACCGTGAAGCTCGGCAACTCCGACGCGCTCGAGGTGGGGGACTGGGTGCTTGCGCTCGGTTATCCGTTGTCGCTGGGCGAGACGGTGACGGCCGGGATCGTCAGCGCGACCGGTCGGAGCATCGGCATCATGGCGCGGAATCAGGACGGGCGGAATCAGAACCCGAATGCGCCTTCGCCGCTTGAACACTTCATCCAGACGGACGCCGCGATCAACCCCGGTAACTCCGGAGGACCGCTCATCAACCTCAACGGTGAGGTGGTGGGCATCAACAGCGCAATCGCTTCGCCGACCGGCGTCTATGCTGGTTACGGGTTTGCCGTTCCGATCCAGCTCGCCAAGCGGGTGGCGGACGACCTGATCGAGTACGGCGTGGTTCATCGGCCCAAGCTCGGGGTTCGCATCTCGGACCTGAACGCGGCCGACGTGAAGGTCTTCAAGCTGCCCAGCGCCGCGGGCGTGAAGGTGGCGAGTGAGCCCGAGAGCCCGGCGCGTGAGGCGGGCGTGCGGATGGGGGACGTGATCGTGGCGGTGGACGGCGTGCCGGTGTCCGACGCCAGCGATCTCATGGCGCAGATCGCGCGACGTCAACCCGGCGACGAGGTGACCCTCGACATCATTCGCTATGGCGATCGTGAGCGGGTGAAGGTGAAGCTGGGAGCCTTCGAGTCGACGCCAGTGCGACGGACGAGCTCCCGCTCGTCGGACGGTGATTCCGTGGGTCGACTCGGATTCGCGGTCACCGAGCTCACGCCCGGGCTGGCTCAGCGAGAGGGCTTCGATTCCCCCGGCGGCCTGATCATCACCGGTGTGGAGCCGGGTAGCTCGGTGCCCCCCGCTCTCGTCGGAATGCGCATCAAGCAGATCAACGGCGAGGAGATCCGCACGATCGAGGATCTGCGCGCTGTGGCCAACAAGATCGAGCCGGGTGACGCGGTCTCGGTGATCGCCGAGTCCCCCGATGGCGAGGCGATTATCATGAACTACCAGACCCGGTAGGCCGGCAGCGATCCAGCCCGGAACGCCGGCGAAAGCCGGCACCGTACAAGCATGGAAGAAGGCCGGCACACGGTCTGGAGCCGGCACGAAACAAAAGCACGTCGGGCGCCCCATGGCGCCCGACGTTTGGTACTGAGTGCCCCCGCGAGTCGCGCTCTGCTGCGCGGAGTAGGCGGGTACTCGGATTACAGCTCCAGCCCTTTTCTCGGGCTCTCGAAGGCGTACTGCTCGATCTCGTCGCGACGCTGCCGGAGGGTGTAGCGGGCAACGGCGTCGTTGATGGCGGCGCGAGCGCCTTTCGCGTCTTCCCACCCCAGTGGGTGAACCCGACCCCCCTCGAGGTCCTTGTAGATGGAGAAGAAATGCTCCACCTCGCGCAGGAAATGCCCCGGCACGTCGGCGATGTCGTCGTAGCCGTCGTAGAGCGGGTCGCTGGTGGGGACGCACAGCACCTTCTCGTCCATCTCGTCCTTGTCCCGCATGCGGAAGAGCCCGATCGGACGCACGTCGATCAGGCACCCTGGAAAGGTGGGTACGGTGACCATCACCAGCGCGTCCAGCGGGTCGTCGTCCAGCGCATAGGTCCGCGGGAAGAAGCCGTAGTCGCCGGGATAGTGAACGGCGCTGTACAGCACGCGGTCTAGCTGGAACAGGCCCGTCTTCTTGTTGAGCTCGTATTTGTTGCGGCTACCCCTGGGAATCTCCACCACCACCGTCATCTCGTCGGGGACGTTGGTGCCGGGTTCCAGGTCGTGCCAGGGATGAATCATCATATTCGAATTGACTTGTGTATCGGCTAAACGACAGCACGTACGGGGCGCTCGACGCGATCTTCGCGCCGCGCCGACCCCGCAAATCTAAAGGTCGGAGACTCTCGTTGACAGCGTTAGGTCACCGTCTCTAACTTCGCGCCTCCCCGAAGCCAGTGAATCACTACACGAGGAGAGCCGTGCTGCTGGGTGCTCACGTTTCGATTGCCGGGGGGCTTCGCAACGCCCCGGTGCGGGCGGCGGAGATCGGCGCGACCGCCATCCAGATCTTCACCAAACAGGCGAACCGCTGGGCGGATCCTGTACTCGACCCCGAGGAGGTGCGCGCCTTCCGCGCCGGGATCGATGAGGTCGGGATCCGCTTCGTCTGTGCGCACGATTCCTACCTGATCAACCTGGCGACTCCCGATCCCGTCCTGCGCGAGCGGTCGTACGCCTCCTTCCGGGCGGAGCTCGAGCGCTGTCGCGAGCTGGGGCTGGACGCGGTGGTCACCCACCCGGGGAACGCCACCGACGGCGACCGCGAGCGCGGCATCGCGCAGAACGCGGAGCTGATCGCGCGAGCTCTCGCGGAGGTCGACGGCAAGACGCAGGTACTGATCGAGACGACCGCGGGCACTGGCCAGGCGCTCGGCTCGAGGTTCGAGGAGATCGCCGAGCTGCGCGCTCGGATCCCGGAGGCGGTGCGCGGTCGGGTCGGCGTTTGCATGGACAGCTGCCACGTCTACGCCGCCGGGTACGACCTGGCGCTCCACTACGACGCGGTGATGGAGGAGTTCGACCGCGTGATCGGACTCGCCCACCTGGGCCTCTTCCATCTGAACGACTCGCAGAAGCCGCTCGGCAGTCGCCGCGACCGTCACACCGACATCGGCGAGGGCACCCTGGGCGACGAGCCCTTCCGCCGCCTCATGAACGATCCTCGCTTCGCCCACCTCCCCAAAGTGCTCGAGACCCCCAAAGGCGACGACCACACCGCAGCGGACCGGAGGAATCTCCAGAGGCTGCGATCGTATGCTAGATGAATACGAATTACGAATTACGAATTACAGGGCGAATTTTGAATTCCGACGGCGCACGGCGTGCTGCCTTGTGATCCCAAACGCCAGCGGAGGACTACAGCGACGGTGCTTCCGAGCAATTCCTCGTTGGCGCTCCGTCAAACTCAGAACGACGGACTGGACATGTCCCAAGTGGCATCCGATGTAATTCGTATTCGTAAGAATTCGTAACTCGTAATTCGTAATTCGTAACTTTCCTGACTAGAATAGCAACCTGTAAAGGAGGCTGATATTCCTCCCCGGGTTGGGCGCCAGCTCCTTGATGCGGCTGGTGGCTTCGCGGTAGAGCTCGTCGGTGAGGTTTTCGGCGCGCAGGACGAGGCTATGAATGAGGCCGCCGGAGGTGCGGGTGTAGCCGAGGCTCAGGTCGACGAGGGTGTAGGCCTCGGTGGCGAGCTCGTGCTCGGGCACCGACGACTGCGGGAAGGCGTGCAGCACGCCGGTGGAGATGCTGAAGGTTCCGTCGTCCCAGCGAAGATCGCCCCCCAGGCGGGTCGTCGGCATGTAAGGCAGGGGCTCGCCTCCTGCGAACCGCCCGCGCACGCGGTCGCCGCGCGCACCCACCACGAACCTCCTCCCCAGCAGCACCTCGACCTTGCCCTCCGCACCGATCAGTGTCGCGTCGGACTGCATGAAGCGGTTGAGCGGCACGACGAAGCTGCCAGCGGCGTCGGTCAGGACGGTGTCCCCGACAATCCGCGGGGCGATGTAGTCGTCGATGTGGTTGTAGTAAACGGACGCGAGCGCGGTCACGCGCGCGGTCTGAGCTCGCAGCACGGTCTCGAACCCCAGGCTGACCTCCGGCTCCAGATCCGGGTTGCCGACGTCGTAGCTGCCGGTCGCGGCGTGCAGTGCATTGGAGAAGAGCTCCTCCACGGAGGGCGCGCGGAAGGCTCGCGACACACTGGCCGCCACCGAAAGGCCTTCGGGGAGCGGGAGGTTCACGCCGATGGACCCGGAGAGGGCGCGAAAGCGACGCTCTCGTGTCGGGCCGAACCGGTCCTGGGAAGCCTCGGTGGCGATGTCGTACTGGTCGAAGCGGCCACCGAGCTGCAGGTGCGGTACGTGCTCCGTGTCGTGCTCGCCCGGGACGAGAGGCGTCTCCTGGTAGACGAAGAGGCCGAAGCTGGTGCTGCGCGCGAACGGCGTGAGCGCCTCCTCCCCGGTCGGCTCGTACTGCTTCCACAGACCCGAGATCCCCACCGTGCCGCGCGCCCGGCCGAAGTCGGTGCCCGCCCGCAGATCCACCGTCTGGGTGCGCAGGCGGAAGGTCGTGCCCACGGACCCATCCGGCTCCAGCTCGTCATGCTCGTACCACTGTCCGCTCGCGGCCGCGCTCAGGTCGCGTAGGGTGGTGCCGGGAGGATCCCAGTTCCCGCGCAGCTCCACGCTGTAGCGCTGGCCATCCAGCTCCACGCCCAGGTGCTCTTCGCCGTTCTCTTCGCCGCCCTCCTCCTCGTCTCCATGCGCATGTTCATCATGGGCATGCCCGAACGGGACCCCATAGGCGAAGGTGTGTAGGTCGAGTGTAGCCCCGGCGCTGATTCGGCCGCTCGCGTAGCCCAGACCCAGGCCGCCCCCGGCGTTCTCGAGCGAGGTGCCGTCGAGCACCTCTCCGCCGCCAACCCGCACATCACCCATGCGCCGGTAGGCGCCGCGTGCGGAAAGCGCCAGGACGTCGGAGAGCGGGAGGACCGCCTGGCCGCTGGCGGCGCCACCGGGGGTGACGGAGACGGCCTGGGTCGCGAGGAAGCCCTCTGCGCGCGTCGGAACATTGGTGGGAATGTCGTTGCTGATGACGTTCACCACCCCTCCGATCGCACCGCTGCCGTAGAGGAGCGAGGCCGGACCACGCACCACTTCGATGCGGGACGCGGACAGAGGATCAATCGAGAGTGCATGGTCGGGGGCGCTCCCGGAGAGATCGCCCGTCCTCTGGCCGTTCTCCAGCATCACCACCCGCTCGTCGGTAAGGCCACGGATCACCGGGGTGGAAGTGGCCGGTCCGGCGTAGCGCGAGGCGAGCCCCGGCTCCCGGTCGAGCATTCCCGCCACGGTCGAGGCAGCCTGACGATCGAACTCCCGACCACCGAGTTGGGTGGTCGACTGCGTGACCGTCAACGGATCGGAGGCGCCGGGTGTGGCGGTCACGACGACTCCCTCCAATGTGAGCGGAGAGGGGACGAGGCGGATCTCCACCAAGATCTCCTCCCCCGTGGCCGGGACGCTTACCTCCGCGTGGCCGGGAGCGTAGCCGAGAAGCGAAACGTCGAGGTGATAGCGGCCGGCCGGGACGGCGCGGATGACGAAGGTTCCGTCCGCGTCAGTCGTGGCAGCGCGACCACCAGGCGTGAGGGTCACCCGCGCATTCGCCAGTGGTGCGCCCGCGGAGTCCGTGACGATGCCGCGGATGGGCCCCGTCGAAAGATCGCTGGCGGCGTTGCCGACGCCCGCGTATCCGGTAAGCAGCACCGTGCTCACCAGGATGGTCATGAACCGGTACATCGATCTCCTGTGCGTTTCCGTACGAGCACGCGGCCGGCCGCGCATGGCAGCGCACCGGCGAAGCAATCGCTAGCTCACCCGGCCTGTGCGGCCGGTGCATCAGGAGAGGAGCGGTGGGCCTCGCGGAAGCGTGGGGACCAGATCGCGTGAATGCGAGCTGGCGGAGGGGGCGGGAGGAACAGGCGGCGTGGGGTCTGGCGCGACGGCAGGTTGAACGTCTGCCGAAAGCAGCAGCGGGGCGCGCAGGAACTGGCAGAGCGCGCAGTGGTCAGGGTGCGCCCGTGTCTGGCAGTCGTGATCCTGCGATTCCACGTGCCAGCCAGAGGTGGCCGCCTCGACCTCGAGGTGCGCGTCGTAAAGCACTCCCACGCTCGGCAAGGCGAGCTGGAGTAGAAGCACGAGCAGACGCAGGCTGCGCAGCAGCGGAAGGCGGACACTCATGGCCGGGAACTTAGGCAGAACGCGAGCAAAGAGGCAATTCCCCGTCGCACCGGCGAGCTACCGCGAGGTGCTTGACGCCCCCGGTGAGCGCGGCTACCTTTGGCGCTGGTCGGGCGCACCGGGAAGCTCGCTTGTCGAGCCAACAAGGTTGGAGCCGGGCCGACCTTTTGCAGCGGACGTCATGCCTCGCTCTCGTTGAGGAAGGCGGATGCCGCAGAGGGGGCACCGACGAGTGATGAGTCGACGGCTCCCGCAGTGATCTTCCCGATGCGTTCCGGCCGGGCCGGCCTCGCAAGCGAGGCTGGCCCTTTCTTGCTTGCATGGAGAGCGCACGATGCCCAGGGTCCGCGTGACGCGCCGCGTCCACTTCTCGGCGGCGCACCGGCTGCACAACCCCGAGTTCAGCGAAGAACGGAACCGCGAGATCTTCGGCCTGTGCAACAACCCCAACTGGCACGGCCACAACTACGAGCTCGAGATCACGGTCGAGGGAGAGATCGACCCTGAGACCGGATACGTGATCGACCTGAAGCGGCTGCGCGACCTGGTCGAACGAGTCGTGCTGGAGGACGTCGACCATCGCAACCTGAACCTGGATGTGCCGTGGATGCAGGGGGTTAATCCCACCACCGAGAACCTGGTGGTGGCGATCTGGCGAAAGCTCGAGCCAGAGATCCGCGAGGGTCGGCTGGTGCGCCTGGTGCTCTGGGAAACGCCGCGGAATCGCGTGGAATACACGGGAGAATGACATGGTCGTAGTGCGGGCGGATCGAGGCGCGGAAGCCGACGGTACCATTCCAGAGGAAGACCTGCTGAGCGAAGAAGGGCGCGAGCTGGTCCGGATCGTCCGCCGTCAGCTCGAGTTGCTGGGGGAGGATCCCGATCGGGAGGGCCTTCTGCGTACCCCCGCGCGGGTGGCGAAGAGCCTGCGCTGGCTCACCCGCGGGCACCGGATGTCCGTGGAGGAGGCGATCGGCGATGCGATCTTCGACGAGGACCATCACAACATGGTCCTGGTGAAAGACATCGAGATGTATTCGCTGTGCGAGCACCACATGCTGCCGTTCTTCGGCAAGGTGCACATCGGGTACATCCCCAACGGTCGCATCGTGGGTCTCTCCAAGCTGCCGCGGGTGGTGGAGGTGTTCGCGCGGCGGCTGCAGGTGCAGGAGCGTATGACGGAGCAGATCGCCGGCGCGCTCATGGACGTGCTGCAGCCGCAGGGGGTCGGAGTCGTCGTTGAAGCGGCGCACCTGTGCATGATGATGCGCGGGGTGGAGAAGCAGAACTCGAAGACGATCACCTCCGCGATGAAGGGCATCTTCCTCGAGGACCTGAAGACCCGCGAAGAGTTCCTGCGGCTCTCCATGACCCACGCGGTGCTGGGCTGAGCATGGCCGCCGGCGGGGAAAGCCTGCAGGGGCGCTCGGCCCTGGTGACCGGGGCGACCCGGGGAATCGGCCTGGCCGTGAGCCGGCGCCTGGTCGAGGCGGGGGCGCGGGTGGTGATGGTGGCGCGAACGGAAGGCGAGGTGACGAGGATGGCGGCCGACCTCGGCGGGTTGCCGGTGCCGGGCGACGTTTCCACCGCGGCGGGTGCCCAGGACGTCCGCCGCCGCGCGGAGGTGATGCTGGGCGGCGTACCCGACATTCTGGTGAACTCCGCCGGCAGCTTCCTGCTCGCCCCCATCGCCGAGACCGACCCCGAGGCGTTCCTACGCCAGTTGGAGGTGAACCTGGCGGCTCCCTTCTACCTGATCCGCGCGCTGCTTCCCAGCTTTCTCGAGCGGCGATCGGGGCACGTGGTGAACATCGGCTCGGTGGCGGGGCGGGTAGCACTGCCCGGCAATGGCGCCTACGGGGCCTCCAAGTTCGGCCTCCGCGGCCTGCATGAGGTGCTCGCCGAGGAGGTCCGCGGGACCGGCGTCCGCGCGACGCTGGTGGAGCCCGGCGCGACGGACACTCCGCTCTGGGATCCGATCGATCCCGACCGTCGCGACGACCTTCCCTCCCGCTCGATGATGCTGGAATCCGACGACGTCGCCAGGGCGGTGCTGTATGCGGTGACGCAGCCGGAGGAGGTGGAGGTCACCCTGGTGGCGATCCGGAGCGCTCGCTGACGAGGCGCATGTACATAATCAACGTCAGATCGCATTACGATTCCGCGCATTTCCTGCGCGATTACCACGGCAAGTGCGAGCGGCTGCACGGGCACCGCTACGAGGTGGAGGCGGCACTGGCCTTTGACGACGTCGGCGCGGGCGGTATGGCCTACGATTTCTCGGCGGCGAAGCAGGTGCTGCGCGAGATCACCGGCGAGCTGGATCATCAGAATCTCAACGAGCTACCTCCCTTCCGTGACCGCGAGACGAGCGCCGAGAACCAGGCTCGCTACATCTACGAGCAGCTGCGCGAGCGACTGGTGGACGCCGGCGAGAACGTGCTGTACGTGCGGGTGTGGGAGACGCCGAACCAGTGGGCGCTGTACTCCGAGCGGACCCTCTTCATCTAGGGCCGCGGCCGCATGCACATCGTCCTGACCGACGTCCTCGCCTGCCCGCGGTGCGGGCCCGAGTTCGGCCTGGTCATTCTCGCCGATCGGATCGAGGATCGCCGGGTGATCGAGGGCTGGCTCGGGTGCGCGAACTGCCGGGAGCAGTACCCCGTGCGCGGTGGGGTCGCGGATCTGCGGTGGGGCTTCGAGCCCGAGGGTACCGATTCCTCATGCGTCGAAGAGGCCGAAGAGCAGGTTGCGGGCGGCATTGCTGAGGGGGGGGATTTCGCGGAGGGGCGGGATCCGGAGAAACCGCTGCGGATGGCGGCGCTTCTCGGGCTGACGGCTCCGTCGCCGCCGGTCGCGGTGGTCTCGGATGACCCGGCGCTGGTGAAGGAGATCCAGGAGCTTCTACCCGACTCAGCAGTGGTCGGCGTGAGCCGCGAGGTCCCCGACAACGTGGAGGCGGTTCGGACGGGCTGGCTCCTGGCGGGGGCCCGACTGCCGTTCCGCAGCCGCTCCCTCGCGGGCGTGGTCCTCACCGCCGGGGCCACCTCTGAGCGGGTCTCGGAAGCCCTGCGCTGCCTCGTTCGCGAAGCCCGTCTGGTGATCGAACCGGCGCCTGGCGGGGCGGCCGAGATGATCCGCCGCGAGGGGGCTCGACTCCTGCTCGAGCAGGACCGGGTGGCGGTTGCGTCGGACCCCCGGGCCGGGTAACTTCTGTCCCACATCGCGCCACGCGATGGGGCCAGGCGGCCAGGCGGGCGGCGCGTCTTCGGGCCGTGGGCCCCCGCACCTTCCATGCACTGCCGCGAAGGCCCTATGTCCTGGTGGCGAAAGCTGATCTCCGGCGACTCGGATAGCGGTTCTGAGGAAACGGACTACTACACTGAAGGGACGGATCTACTCCGCCAGGAGAAGTACCACGAAGCTCTGACATCCTTCCGCCTCGCGTTGCGCGAGGCCCCCAGCGATACGGACGTACTCCAGCAAATCGCCGTAACGTACACACACATCGGCATGACCGATGAGGCGATGCGGACCTACCGCCGGGTGCTGGAGTTGAAGCCGCACGCCTCCGGAGCCCACTACGGGCTCGCCTTCCTGCTGCTGCAGCGAGGGAACGTCGATGACGCGGTGGCGCACCTCCGGGCGTTCCTCGCCCATCCGCCCAGAATTCCGGAAGCCGCGCGACACATCGCGCACGCGCGCGCCAAGCTCGCGGAGCTGACCGGGGAGGCGGAGGACGAGATCGTTCCCGAAGTCCCACCCGAGAATGGATGAAAGCTCGCAGCCGATAGCGCTGGTCCTGACTACTCTGGCCAACGAGGAGCAGGCCAGAGACCTTTCCCTGCGACTTCTCGCCGAGCGGCTGATCGCCTGCGGAAACATCGTCCCGGGTGTTACCTCCCTCTATCGCTGGGAGGGGCGGCTCGAGCAGGCGGGTGAGGTGCTGCTCGTCATGAAGACGAGAGCGGAGCTGGTGGAACGGCTTCGTGACCGGGTGAACGAGCTTCACCCGTACGAAGTGCCGGAAGTCGTGGCCCTCGAGGCGAGCGACGTGGCCCCGGCCTATGCGCGCTGGGTTCGGCACGAGACTATCGAGGTGAAAGGATGATGGATCGCAGTAAGCGTGGTTCGAAGCCGCAGCACGGGAAGGAGGGGGAGAGCGTGGAGGCCGGGCTGGAGACGACACCCGCGCCGGCGGCAGGTGTCACATCCGCCGTTCCGGCCGCCGAGGCAGCGCCGCCCCGTGCCACCTCCCGGGCGGAGGAGCTGCTGGCGCGCGGTGACTATGTCGGCGCCATCGAGCAATACAACGCGGTCCTGGGCTCCAACCCTGAGGACGTGGAGGCGCTGCTCGGGCTGGGCACCGCTTATCTGGCACAGGGGCAGTACGATCCCGCTGAGCGGGAGCTTCGCCGTGCGCTGCGAGTCGCCCCGAACCGGGTGGACGTCCACTATCAGCTCGGCCTCACCCTCTTCCGCCGCGGCAACTACGCGGCCGCCGCCGGGCAGCTCCGGCGGGTGGTGGAGCTCGACCCGGACCATGCCTCGGCACACATCTTCCTGGGCGAGGCGCTCAACCACACCGGCGACGGGGAGGCCGCGATCGAGGCCCTGGAGACCGCGATCCGGCTTCAGCCTGAGAGCGGCAAGGCATTCTACGCCCTGGGGATCGCATACGACCGGAAGGGTCAGCCGGAGCGCGCGGCCGAGATGTACCGACGCTCGCGCGAGGTCGGAGGCCGCTGATTCACAGCACCCGTTGCGTGGCTTCCATTGCCCGCCCCCGTGCCGGTGAGGTCCGGGGGCGGCTCATTTGTGGGGCGGAGCCGGTAGCATCTCCTTCTGGATGCTGGTAGCGCCCGGTAAGCTCGTCGGACATCTCCTCTTCTTTTTTGAACATCTGCAGCGATGGCCGCACTGCCCGATCCCAGGGAAGATCTCGCGCTGGCAGTCGACGCCGTGCGGACGGCGGGGGCGGAAGTGCGCGCGCGGTTCGGCATCCGCGGAGAGGTTCGCTTCAAGAGCGCCGACCAGCCGGTCACCGAGGCCGACCTGGTGGCGAACGAGGTGCTGCGCACGCGCCTGCTGGCTGCGCGGCCCGACTACGGGTGGCTCTCCGAGGAAACCGCGGATTCGGTCGATCGGCTGCAGCGCAGGCGGGTGTGGGTGGTGGACCCGATCGACGGGACGAACTCGTTCGTGGCGGGCATTCCCGAATTCGTGGTGAGTGTCGGCCTGGTGGAGGACGGGGTCGCCATCGTGGCGGCGGTGTACAACCCGGTTACGGACGAGCTCTACGAGGCCCGAAGGGGGGAGGGAGCGCGCCGGTCGGGCGTGCCCATCCACGTGGCGCCGCCGCCAGACGATGGCGAGAAGCCCGTACTGCTCGCTTCCCGCTGGGAGGTCCGGGCCGGGCGCCTGGCCGAATATGCGGAGGGCTGGCAACTGAAGGAGATGGGAAGCACCGCCTACCGCATGTTGAAGGTGGCCGACGGATCGGCGCACGCCTTCGTGAGCCCGGCGTACAAACACGAATGGGACGTGTGTGGCGCCGCCCTGGTGGTGGAGGAGGCTGGCGGATGCGTGACCCGCGGGGACGGGAGCTCGTTGCGCTATAACCTCCCCAACCCACGGTTCGCAGGGATCAGGGTCTGGAATCCCCTGGTGGAGCTGGGGCCGCCCTGACGACTCGCGCCCGCGGACGAGCAACCATGTGGGGAGTCCTGATCATTGCTGGAGGCGTCCTGGCCTTCGGGCTCGGTATCTACATCGGCCTCGGCGCGCCGGGCTGGCCGGTGCCGCCGGAGGCACGTCCGCGTCGGCTCGAGAAGCGCGCGCTGAACCCTCTCGCCCGGGGACGGATCACGGGGCGGGAGCGCCTTTCCCCTCGCCACTTCGACGAAGGAAGGCGCCGCCCGCGCTGAGCGATGCCGCGTTGCCGGTCTTCCTCGCCACGGCTATATTTGCGCACGACCGGAGCCGATCCGAACCACCGCCGAGAGACCGGAGGCGCCCGATGGCAGGGCACAGTAAATGGAAGCAGATCAAGCGGAAAAAGGCAGTCACTGATCAGAAGCGGGCGTCCCAGTGGACGAAGATCATCCGCGAGATCACAGTGGCGGCCAAGCTCGGCGGGGGCGATCCCGACGGCAATCCGCGGCTCCGGCTGGCGATCGAGAACGCCAGATCGGCCAACATGCCGAACGATAACATCGATCGGGCGATCAAGAAGGGCACCGGCGAGCTCGAGGGGGTGGAGTACCAGGAGGTCTCCTACGAGGCTTACGGTCCGGGCGGCATCGCCATCTACATCGAGGCCCTGACCGACAACCTGAACCGCACCGTTGCCGACATCCGCCACGTTCTCTCCAAGAACGGCGGGAACCTCGGGCAGAGCGGATCGGTGGCCTGGATGTTCGACCTCAAGGGGCAGATCGAGATCGGCAGTCGCTACGACGAGGCTCAGCTGCTCGAGGCGGCGCTCGAGGCCGGCGCGGAGGACATGGAGACGGACGAGGACGGGTATACCGTTTACACCGACCCGAGCCATTTCAACGCGGTGCAGGAGGGGCTCCGCGCCGCGGGAATCGAGTGGGAGAGCGCCGAACTCGCGATGGTCCCCAAGACGCTGGTTGCGGTGGAAGGGGATGAGGCCTCCAAGCTCCTCCGTCTCCTCGAAGCCCTCGAGGATCTCGATGACGTCCAGAAGGTGTGGACGAACGCTGACATCGACGAGTCGCTGGTCGAGGCGTGATCCGACCGCTGGCCGCGAGACCTCGCGGCTTCGTTCCGCCCGAAACGGCATGAAGGCTTGATCGTCCTCGGCATCGATCCCGGAACGGCCGTCACCGGATACGGGGTGGTCACCCGTGCCGGCGACGGCCTTCTGTCACTGCGGGAGTGCGGAGTGATCCGCACCTCCGGCCGTGCGCCTCTCCCCGAGCGCCTGCGGGAGATCTTCGAGGGGGTGTCCGAGCTCCTCGACCGTCATTCCCCGGATACGGTCGCGGTCGAGGGGGTGTTCTATGGCAAGAACGTGCGGACGGCGGTGGTGCTGGGGCACGCTCGGGGCGCCGTCCTGGTCGCGGCATCGATGCACGACGTACGGGTGGCGGAATATCCTCCGTCGGAGGTGAAGAACGCGGTGGTGGGGGCGGGTCGGGCCACCAAGGATCAGGTGAGCTTCATGGTGCAGCGGCTCCTGCGGTTGCGGGAGCCGCCCCGGCCGGACGACGCCGCGGACGGCGTCGCGGTGGCGCTCTGTCACCATTTCCGGGGTAGCGCCCCGGGGGCGGACAGGTCGCCCCTGTATCTCTCGCCGGGCAGCCTCCAAGCCCGCCGTCGGGCGCCATGATCGCCCGCATTCGGGGGACCCTGCTCGTCCGGGAATTCGATCGCGTGGAGGTGATGACCCCTGGTGGGGTCGCCTACGAGATCGCCATTCCCCGGAGTGCATACGAGAAGCTTCCCTCGGTGGGCGGCGAGATCGAGCTGCGCACGGTGCAGGTGGTCCGGGAGGATGCGGTGCTGCTCTTCGGGTTCACCGACGAGTCGGACCGGGTGGTGTTCACCCGCCTGCTCACCGCCTCGGGAGTCGGCCCACGGCTCGCGTTGGCGATGCTGTCGGCGCTGTCCGCGCCGCGGCTCGTGCGGGCGATCCGCGAGCGAGACATCAACGCACTTACCACCGTGCCGGGAGTCGGGAAGAAGACGGCGGAACGGCTCTCGCTCGACCTCGCGAGTCGCCTGGATGACATCGCCGTGGCCGCCCCCGCCGCGCGCGGGCCGGCCGTGGAGGAGGCGCTCCGGGCGCTGACCGTGCTCGGATTCGCCCCGGGAGATGCCGATCGCGCCCTGCGCGAGGCGCTCGAGGAGGGCGAACCGGGTGACACGCAGGACCTCATCCGGGCGGCGCTGCTGCGCCTGCGCTGAGGGCTGACGAACCCGCTGCCGTGCGCGGTGTACAGCCGGTCGTCCGAACAAATGCCGTAACTCCGGCACGCTCCGCATGTCGAAATCGACCCGGCCAGAGATCACCACTCCCGAGGCACTCTCCGACGATCAGGGGAGCGAGCTGAGCCTGAGGCCCCAGCGGCTGCAGGAGTTCATTGGCCAGCCGAAGGTGAAGGAGGCGCTGCGCATTGCCATCGAAGCGGCGCTGCAGCGACGTGAGCCTCTCGACCACATGCTGCTGTACGGTCCGCCGGGTCTGGGAAAAACGACCCTGGCGATGCTGCTGGCGCGTGAGATGGGGGTGAACATCAAGGTCACCTCCGGGCCCGTGCTGGAGAAGCCGGGGGACCTCGTCCGGGAGCTCACCAGCCTGCGCGCGGGAGACATCCTCTTTATCGACGAGATCCATCGCTTACGGCCGATCATCGAGGAGTTTCTCTACCCGGCGATGGAGGACTACCGCATCGACGTGCGCCTGTCGGATGGGCCCAATGCGCAGATGATCTCCATGCCGGTCGAGCCCTTTACCCTGATCGGCGCCACCACCCGCTTCGGGCTTCTCACCCCGCCCATGCGCGCCCGCTTCGGGATCGTGCAGCGGCTCGACTACTATCCCGTGGAGCATCTCGCATTCATCGTGCGGCGCTCGAGCGAGATCCTGGGGGTGGAGGCGACCGCGGAGGGAGCGGAGGAGATCGCCCGACGCTCGCGCGGCACGCCCCGTGTGGCCAACCGGCTGCTGAGGCGCGTGCGGGACTACGCGCAGGTCCGCGCTGACGGCGTGATCGACCGGGAGGCGGCCGATGCGGCGCTGCAGATGTTGAACGTGGACGAGTACGGGCTGGACGAGATGGACACGCGCGTGCTCAAAGCCTTGATCGAGAGCTTCAACGGGGGGCCGGTTGGGCTGGGTACACTCGCCGTGGCGATCGGTGAGGACGCCGGTACGCTGGAAGAGGTTTACGAGCCGTTCCTCATCCAGAACGGACTGCTGATGCGAACGCCCCGCGGGCGGATGGCCACTGCGCGCGCCTATCGCCGCTTCGGTTACACCCCGCCGGTCGACGCGCGGTCGGGAGACGGCGGGCAGGCGTCGTTCTTCGAAGCGTAAGCGGCCGGGGCGGAGCACACGTGGAAGAGGAGCGAGACTGGAAGACCGACGATTTCGACTATGAGCTGCCGGAAGAGCTCATCGCGCAGTCGCCGGCAGAGCGGCGCGACCAGAGCCGGCTGCTGGTAGTCGATCGGAAGTCCGGGACCTTTCAGCACCGCGTCTTCGCGGACCTGGTCGATCTCATCGCGCCCGGTGATGTCCTGGTTCTCAACGAGACGCGCGTCTTTCCGGCCCGGTTGAAGGGTCGGCGGAGTGGGGGAGGGGAGGCGGAGGCCCTGCTGCTTCACCCTGCCGCCGACGATCCGGACCTCTGGCTTGCGATGGTGCGTCCGGGCGCCAAGCTGCGGGCGGGCCGCACGGTGTTCGTCTCTGACGAGCTGGCGGTGGAGATCGTGACGCAGCTCGAGAGCGGCGAGCGTCTGGTGCGCTTCCTCACCGATCTCCCGCTGGAGGAGGCGCTGCAGCGTTACGGCGAGGTGCCACTCCCTCCCTACGTTCGCCGCCGCGCAACCGAGGAGGATCGCGAGAGGTACCAGACGGTTTACGCCCGCGAGCGCGGGTCGGTGGCGGCCCCCACGGCAGGGCTTCATTTCACTCCCGAGCTGCTAGATCGAATCGTCGCCCGCGGGGTAGAGATCGCACGGCTCGTACTGCACGTGGGACCGGGCACCTTCCGGCCGGTGGAGGCGGAACGGCCGGAGCAGCACCGGCTGCACAGCGAGTGGTATCGGGTGACGGAAGAGGCGGCCCGTACGATAAACGCCGCACGCGCCGCCGGCGGCGCCGTCTGGGCCGTGGGTACCACCTCCGTGCGCACCCTCGAGACCGTGGCCGATAAAGCGGGGGTAGTGCGGGCAGGTGAGGGGTGGACGGACATCTTCATCCGACCTCCGTACCGATTCCGTGCGGTCGATCGGCTGGTGACCAACTTCCACCTCCCGCGCTCCACCCTTCTGATGCTGGTGAGCGCGTTCGGCGGTCACGAGCTCGTGCTCCGCGCCTATAGTGAAGCGGTGCGTCAGCGATACCGTTTCTATTCTTATGGGGACGCGATGGCGATCCTCTAAGCTCCGAAGTCCTCCTCTGATCCACCCAGTGTGACAACCACATCCGAAGGCTCGGCGGTGGAGCACCCGCTCCAGCCGGTGGACATCCCGGGTGACGAGCTGATCCTGACGCTGCACGAACCGGTGCTCGTGCTGGATGCGGCGCTCCGCGTGCGCGTCGCCAACCCGGCTTTTCTCCTCGAATTCGGTCTCTCCTCCGATTCGCTGACGGGTAACTCGGTGTACTCGATCGCGAACGGAGCGTGGGGTACCGCCGAGGTTCGAGAGCTCCTGGAGAAGGTGGTGCCCACCCGCGACCTGGTAGAGGATCACCTGCTCGAGCTGCCGGGGCAGGGGCCGTTCGGCGCAGGGTACCGGGTCAACGTCCGGCCGCTGCGGACGGGCGCTAACCAGTTGCAGTGCCTGATCCTCGCCTTTCGTAGAGAGATCCCTCCGCGGGAGGCGCCGGAGGAGGGATCCGATTCCCTGCGGGTGCTGGCGGCCGAGCACGGGTCCGACATCGTGGTGCTCTACGACACCACCGGCCGCTGCGTCTATCTCGGTGCGGCCGCCGCGCGTGTGCTCGGCTACGAGCGGCGTGAGTGGATGGCCCTGACCGCGTGCGAACTGATCCATCCTGACGACCGGGAAGCCTTCTTCGCCCGGCTCAGGCCCCAGGAGGGGCGCCCACCGGTCGTGCAGGCGATCGCCCGGGCGCGCCGCGCCAATGGGGAGTATTCCTGGCTGGAGGTTACCGCGCAGCGGGTCGAACACGCGGTCGAGGGGGAGCTGGTGCACGCCGCCCTGCGGGACGTCACCCAGCGCAAGCGGGCTGAGGACGCCCTGCGCTGGCTGAGCCGGCAGACGAAGCTCATCCTCGACACTGCGGCGGAGGGGATCTTCGGCGTCGACACGCTGGGAACGGTGACCTTCGCCAATCCCGCCGCGGCTTCGATCCTCGGGCGGCACGTCGAGGACATGATCGGCAACAGCTATCGCCTGTTCGCGGGGCGGACAGGGCCGGTGGGGGAGGAGGGGAGTGGTCCCGAAGACCAGATCGGCCTCACCCTGCGCGATGGTCGGTCACGCACCGTCCCGTGGGCCGAGTTCCGGCGCTCTGGGGGTGATGCGGTGGCCGTGGAGTTTACCTGCAGCCCTGCCCGGCAGCATGGCCGCGTGGTGGGCGCCGTGGTGACCTTCCGCGACGTCTCCGACCGTGTCCGCACCGAGGCGGCGATCCGCCGGACCGAGTGGGGTGCCGCCGTCAGCAGCACGGTGCAGGCTTTCCGGCACGAGATCAACAATCCGCTGTCGGCGCTGCTCGCGGGCGTACAGCTCCTCGAGATGGGCGGCAACACGCCGGAGGAGGAGCGCGAGATGATCGCCTCCGTCGGCGCCCACGCCCGCCGCATCCGGGATGCCGTGCGGCGGCTGACGATTGCGCCGCCGGAGCCGGCGGACAAGCCGGAAGACAAGGAGACAAGGGGACAGGGAGACGAGGAGTGACAAGGTGACAAGGTGACAGGTGACGGCTCGAACGGGGGAATTCTTCCTTCCTCCTTTCCAGATGTCGGCGGCCCTCAACGCCGGTCAACTCCACCCCACCGGGCCTGCTGAACGACCGGCCACATGGTTAACACTTTAGACCGGCCACATAGGTAACAGTCCACACCTGTGAGGGTGTGCGCTTCTCCGGTCGTGCAGCCGGCGGATAACCTTTTCTTGCTCGCTAAGTTGCCCGACGTAGACCGGTCCAAAGTAGAGATTGAACACGCCTTCGCTCGTGTGTTCC